>PBEJ01000048.1 GCA_002719595.1 Verrucomicrobiales bacterium | reverse complement strand
GAGGGATTCGAACCCCCGAATCGATCACGGCGCCGAGCCTGAAAAACCGGAAAATGTCGACAGGGTGGCCCCTTTTTGTGAGTAGTTTGCAGGCTGTGCAGGGTGTTCCTCCAGACGTGCAACAACGTGCAACGAACTCTCATTTTAGGTTCATGTCATAACAAAGAAAACAACCCATTCCCTTTTGGAAGCTCGCCAACGTGCTGAAGGAGTTTTGCGGGGAGGATTAATAGCCGGGGATAATAGAGCAATTCGGCAGTGTATTCCCTAATTCGGTCATGCCAGCTTTGGTTGCGAAGGTGTCGTACAGGGTTAGCGTGAAGAGGTTCTTTAACTCGCCCAAATCCTGGAGTCCTGCATCGCTTATTCGGGTGGAGTTCAAGTAAAGCAATCTGAGCGTTTCCAACTTTGCCACTTCCTTGAGCCCCTCGTCGGTTATTCGGGTTCCATTCATAACAAGAAAAACGAGATTCTGCAGCTTGGCTACCTCCTTGAGTCCTGCATCGGTTATTCGGGTGGAGTTTAAGTAAAGTCTTTCGAGCTCCTGTAACTTGGCCACTTCCTTAAGTCCCAAATCCGTAATTTGAGTGGAGTTCAAGTAAAGCCTTTTGAGCTCCTGTAACTTGGCCACTGTCTTAAGTCCTGCATCGGTGATTTGAGTGGAGTTCAAGTAAAGCCATTCGAGCTTTTCTAACTTAGTCACCTCCCTGAGGCCCTCGTCAGTGATTGCGGTGTCGTCCAAATCTAGATATTTGAGCTTGTTCAACTTTGCCACTTCCTTGAGGCCCTCGTCGGTGACTTGGGTGGAGTTCAAAGAAAGGAAATTGAGGCCCTGTATTTTGACCACCTCTTTAAGTCCTGCGTCGGTAATTCTGGTGAGCTGCAAGTCGAGAGAGTTAAGTTTCTGTAATTTGGCCAACTCTTTGAGTCCGAAGTCGGTGACTTGGGTGTCCCTCAGGTCAAGCTTCTCAAGCTTCTTTAGCTTGGCCACTTCCTTAAGGCCTTTGTCGGTGATTTGGGTGTAGTTTAAGTCAAGCCTCGCAAGATTTTTAAGCTTGGCCACCTCCTTCAGGCCCTGATCGGAAACTTTAGCGTAGATCAAATCAAGCTCGACGACTTTTCCTAGATCCGCATTAGTGAGTTCGCCTCCCTGTTTCTCTAGTTTTTTACGAACCGCCTTTTCAACAATGGGGTCGGTAATGAGCTTCTCATCCGCCATCACGAATTGCCCCACCAACACCACCGCCACCATCATCACGAGAATCAGCTTCATGCCCCTCAGCCTACGCAACTGCCCTCAACCGTCCAGCCCTTTTGGAGGCTCGCCAGCGCGCTTAAGGAGTTTTGCAGAAGAGAATTAGGGGCCGTAAATTTTACAATCCGGCAGAGCCTTCTTTAATTCAGCCAAGGCCTCACCAGTGATTTTAGTATCTCTCAAGTCAAGATAAGTTAGCTTCCGTAACTTAGTCACCTCCTTGAGGCCCGCGTCGGTGATTAGAGTTCCGCCTAACCAAAGCTGTTCGAGCTTCTGCAGCTTGGCCACCTCTTTAAAGCCTTCGTCAGTGATTAGGGTGCTGTTCAAGTTAAGCCTTTGAAGCTTCTGCAACTTGGCCGCTTTCTCAAGGCCTTCGTCGATGATTATTTTAAAGACTTCGTCGGTGATTTTGGTTCCGCCTAAGAAAAGCTTTTTGAGCCTAAGGAACGTGGCAACCTCTCCGAATTCCTCGTCAAACTCTTTGAGTTTCTCGTCGATCGATTTGGTTCCTCTTAACCAACGCTTTTTGAGCTTCTGCAACTTTTCCACTTCCTCGTGGATTCTTTTAAAGCCTTCGTCGGTGATTCTTTTGCACCAAAATAGGTTAAGATCAGTGAGGTTCTGCAACTTGACCACTTCCTCGAGGCCTTCGTTAGTGATTTCGGTACCAGACAAGTTAAGGTGGGTGAGATGCTGTAACTTAGCCACTTCCTTAAGGCCCTTATCGGTGATTTGGGTTTTTAAGAGAAGCCATTCGAGCTTCTGCAACTTGGCAACCTCTTTGAGTTCCTCGTCAGTAATTTTGGTTCCGCTTAACCAAAGCTTTTTGAGCTTCTGCAACTTGGCAACCTCCTTGAGGTCCACGTAGGTGATTTTGGTGTAGCTTAAGTCAAGCCTTTCGAGATTTTGTAACTCGATAATATCCATGAGATCCTCGTCGGTGGCTTCTGTGAGGCTCAAGTTAAGGGAGGTGACTTTTGCTAATTCTGCCTCCGTAAATTTTGGTGACGAGGCAAGTTTGCCGTATGGCTTTTTCATTTGCTTTAGGAGCGCTTCCTCAATTACGCGGGATTTGAAGACCACCACCTCATCGGCCAACCCGGATTGCCCCACCAACCCCACCGCCGCCATGATCACGAGAATCTGCTTCATGCCCATCAGCCTACGCCCCCGCCTTGTGTCTGCCTACTGCAAATCGGAGAGAATTTTATAACCGCCCTCAACCGCCCAGCCCTTTTAGCCGTTTCGACATCCCGCGAGGAGCGGTAAAGTTAATCAGATCCTGACGGTAATTCTGAACCACACAATCTGTCTAATATGAGCTATATGAGCCGTTTAGGAGGGTGAGTGATTCACGGTTTATGCCGGTAAATTAGGGTAAAGGACCGTGAGAAGGGTAAATAATGTCGACTGGAAATCTGTGTGTCCCCGGTTCGAGCCGGCCTCCAGCCATCATTTCTTTTTCGGTGACGACGTGACACCGATGGCTTGATGTCGTAGATTAGAACCAAGGGGCGGCGTCCACCTTCAGGCATGAAAACACTCCATCGGTACTTGCTCTCACAGGTGCTTGCCACATTGCTACTCACGGTGGCTATCTTCACTGCAGTCCTTCTCATGGGCAACGCAATGAAAGAAGTGCTGGCCTTGGTGGTTAAAGGCCAAGCCTCTCTTTGGGCAGTGACCAAAGCTTTTGGGCTGCTTATTCCATTTGTTATCTCCTTTTCTCTTCCGATGGGCTTGCTGACAGCCATGTTACTGGTTTTTGGACGGTTCAGTGCTGATCAGGAACTCACCGCCGCTAGAGCTGGAGGCATTAGTCTATTAAGCCTTGTAACTCCATTGATTCTACTGAGCGTTCTGCTAACGGGCCTTTCAGCCTGGATCAATCTTCAAATTGCCCCTCAATGCCGCACTGCCTACAAAAAACTTGTTTATGATTTGGCCAAGTCTAACCCAACGGCTCTACTCGCTGAAAATACCTTCGTTACCGAGGTTCCCGGTCACGTAATTTACATTGGCCAACTCAGTCAGAATGAAACCGATCCACATCAGTGGACTATGCAAAATATAATTATAAATCGGGTTGAAAATGGGGAACTGATTCAACGCACCCGAGCTTCCAGAGGAGAAGTCGGTTACGATAAAAAAACGAAACAGTTCACATTCCGACTGTTTGAAGCGCAGGTAAACGTACGATCTGACAAGCTCTCGGTTCTCTTCGGCGAAATGAATGACCCCGAAAAAGCAAACGAAAATATTACCCCGGCCAAAGAGGAAGAAAGTCCAGAATGGATTCCCATGGCTGGTGGTGAGATTATTTTACCCGTTTCTTTATTGGATCTGGAAAATCGCATTTACAGGCCCAAACTCAGCTATCTTACCTTTGGCCAATTACGGGAAAAACTAGAACATCACGGAAAAGTAACTAATGTAGAAAACAATGGATCAGTGGCATATGCCTATTGTACCACTCGTGATCTGCCAAATGCCGAATTGGAACTTGATATTTTTCGAAAAGGCAAAAGTGTTGGAAGAGCCCGTTTCACGGGAGAGGTTATGTTAGCAGACAGCAACGACCGAGGAAGGGAAATTTCCGAAACCAAATTAATATTAGAAATACTGGACGGAAGCATCCAGCCAGGAGACCGTTTTGCCCTGGACCAAACCCCCTTCAAAGTTCAAATGCACCGTCAGGTTTCTTTTTCATTTGCCGCCATTGGATTCACGTTGATAAGTATTCCGCTGGGGATAAGAACCCACCGGCGTGAAACGACTGCCGGGATAGCAATGGCCTTGGCCTTAGTTCTTCTTTACTACAGTTTTGTAATTCTAGGCCAAGCACTGGAAGGTAAACCCCATTTTTACCCTCACTACGTGATATGGATTCCAGTATTCCTTTTCCAATTTGTGGGAGGATGGCTATTATTTCGGTCTAATCGAGGTGTATGAATCAAGATACTACCAGCATCGCTTTACTAGAGGTCTCCAGTGGAGAAACTACCGATTACACGGAGCAAGAAATCCACCAGTTACCCTTTAAAATTGGGCGCAGTGCGAATTGTCAACTACAGCTGTCCGCTCCCGCGATTTGGGCCGAGCATCTGGAAATTGACCTGAATGAGAAAAAACAGTTCATTCTGCGAAGACTTTCCAAGGCAACAGCAATGATTAATGGAATGCCAGCAGATGTAGTTACCCCACTACGCAACGACGATTACGTCCAATTTGGTTCAGTAACAATGCGATTCTCACTGGGGCCAATCCGCCAAAAGAATTTATCCCTTAGGGAAACCACCGCTTGGGCCATAATCACCGTGATCATAATTTCCGAATTTATCCTACTACTCAGCCTTACCTGATGGGTAACTTTTCCACGTTGCGAACAAACCTCAAAATCAGTAACCTTTTTTTCAAATGAAGCATCTTTTGGACTTCGAAAAGCCGTATATCGACCTACAACAAAAACTGGAGGATCTACGGGAACACCCGAAAGAAGCTGAGTCGAATGTTGACATTGGGGATGAAATTCGACTTCTGGAGGAGAAGATAGAAGCCAAAAAACGCGAACTCTATTCTAACCTTACCGCTTGGCAACGTGTTCAGTTGGCCCGCCATCCTCAAAGACCCTATTCGCTTGATTACATAAATAATACTTTTTCGAATTTTTCCGAATTACACGGTGATCGTTTGTTCCATGACGATCACGCGATTGTGGCTGGCTTCGCAATGTTAGGCGATCATCGGGTTATGGTTGTAGGAACCCAAAAGGGACGTGACACCAAGGAAAACATAAAACGCAACTTTGGCTGCGCCCACCCTGAAGGTTATCGAAAGGCCCTACGCATTATGGGCATGGCCAATCGTTTCGGCCTGCCAATCGTTTGCCTGATTGATACAGCGGGTGCCTATCCAGGAGTAGCCGCTGAAGAACGTCACATAGCCAAGGCAATTGCCATCAATCTCCGGGAGATGGCCCTTTTCAATGTTCCGATGATTTCTGTAGTAATCGGAGAGGGAGGCAGTGGAGGAGCTCTGGGAATTGGAGTGAGTGACCGTACCCTAATTTTGGAAAATTCCTATTATTCAGTCATCAGCCCTGAGGGCTGTGCGGCTATTCTGTGGAAAGATCGTGCAGCAGCACCACAGGCTGCGGAGGCATTAAAAATAACAGCCAATGATCTACTCGAATTGGGTTTAGTTGATGAAGTTGTTCCTGAGCCATTAGGCGGAGCGCACAATGATCACACTTTAATGACTTCAAACCTGCGCGATGTACTGATTCGTAACCTTGAAGAGCTCGAACAAATTGATCCAGAGATTCGCCTAAAAGAACGTTATGCTAAATATCGTAAATACGGTGAATACATAGAGGGTTGAGCCGATGCTCTACCCGTTGACCTTCCAGCCCATTTTCCAGGAACGCGTCTGGGGCGGCCGTAATCTCGAATCATTATTTGGCAAATCCCTGCCCGCGGGCAAGCGCATCGGGGAGTCCTGGGAAATTAGCGACCGACCCGAAGCCAGCAGTCTCATCGCCAATGGCCCGCTCGCCGGTCTTTCACTCCGTTGGCTAATGGAAGAACACGCCGATAAGCTGCTGGGTGATGTACCAGATCGAAACGGCCGTTTCCCTTGGCTCGCCAAGCTGCTGGATGCCGAAGCCGATCTTTCAGTGCAGGTCCATCCGCCGGCCGAGATTGCTACCACGCTTGGCGGAGAATCAAAGACCGAGGCGTGGTATATCGCCCACGCCGCGGCCGAAGCCCGAATCATTGCCGGCCTGCCCGAGAACATGACTCGCGATGCGTTCGCCGAACGTCTCGGTCAACCCGGCTTTGCCGACTGCCTACACGAACTTACCGCTGAGGCAAACAAGGCACTCTTCATCCCTAGTGGCCGCCTGCATGCGCTGGGAGCGGGCACGGTGGTGTTTGAAATTCAGGAAGATTCGGACACCACCTACCGCGTCTACGACTGGGACCGTACCGGCCTTGACGGCCAACCCCGCGATTTGCACGTAGAACAGGCACTGGAGTCGATTGATTTCTCCGACACCACGCCCACTTTAACCACCCCGGAATGGGAAACAGCCGAGGGCCATTGCCTTTTTCGGATCGCCCATCAACCGGGCGTGTTTGACCTAAGCCTCGTTCGACTGGAAGATTCCGAAACTCGGCTTTGCCCGGGAGAAGGTATGCGTATTTTAGCGGTGACCCACGGCACGTTAAACATTCACGCCGACGAGGAGCCATTAACGCTAAAAGCCGGCGGGTTCGCTCTACTGCCCGCAAGCGTCGAGGCCGCCGGTCTTGAAGGGGCTAACGCCCAGTTCCTCCTCACCCAAGGCGCATGAACGCAGAAGAGAAAACTTCCGGCGACAAGGTGAAGGAATTCCTCCATCAATTTGTAGTGGGTACGCTGGCCGTTTTAGTAGCTGTAAATTTAGTCAGCGGTATCACTTACGACACCCCCGCAAATCTGCTACTCGCTTCACTGGTGCTCGGAGCCCTGAACGCATTCCTACGACCACTGCTGTTGCTCGGTTGCCTACCACTGCTGATCCTCACACTTGGCCTTTTCCTGATCGTGATCAACGCCATCCTGCTCAAACTCACGGGTGAGTTGATGGTCAGTTTAACGGGTAATCCGAAAAGTTTTTTGGTGGAAGATTTCTGGTCTGCAATCTGGGGTGCGCTGATAATTTCCATTGTAACCCTGATTGCTAATTCAGTAACCGGCAATGGTAATTCCAAGCTGCATTTCAAACGCAGCCAACCGCGCGAACGGCCGCCGGACAAGCGTAGCTATGACCGTGATGATGACGATGGCCCGGTGATTGATGTGTAATCACTTTAACCTTTGTGGCGATAAGCGGCGTAAAACGTGCGCTTGCCTTCGGCGATCCATTGACGCTCGAATTCAGTAGTGATTTCCGACAAAGCAGTCGGCGTAGACTCCTCTGTAAACGCTTCAGCGTCACTAAAAGTATCCTGCATTTGCCCGAAGTACTGAGAATCATCAGTGCGGAGATAGAGCACACCGCCGGGCGTAAGAATGCGGTGAATGCGCGGCAGAAAATCGGACTGAATTAAGCGATGGCGCGCGTGTTTAGCCTTGGGCCACGGATCGGGGAAGTAAATGTGCACGGCGCTAAAGGCATGCTCAGGCAAGAGATAATCCAGCACATAACGCGCCTCAATACGCAATAGGCGAAGGTTAGTGAGACCGATACGCTGGCCGCGTTTGCTGAGCTTACGCACGCGGCCGAGCAAGCGTTCCACACCCAGAAAATTGCGCTCGGGATGGCGTTGAGCATACTCTAGGAGAAAGCCGCCGTCGCCACAGCCGATCTCCAGCTCAGTGGGTTGCTGTTGGAAAAAGAGTTCTCTTAAGAGTAGGGACTCGGTGATGGATTGGAAATCGTGCAGGAGCGCATCTGGATCGCTCATGCGTTTTCCTTCTCCACGAAAAGCGCCAGCGAAGCGGTATAACCATGGAGATAATTACTCTCACCGACTGGACCAATCTCACCGTTACAAAAAATGCCACTCAGACCAATATCCCCTAAATGATGCTGCACTAAACCAGCATCATGATCTGAGGCCCCAAAAAGATTTTTACCACGTCCGTTGCAACAAAACAAACAACCACCATATACAGTAGTGTCACAAAGTGATTCTTTGGCCTGATGCAACAACTCATCAAAATCCTGACCTGCTGCAAGAGCATCACGACGCTGGAACTGTAAAGTTTGGCCAGCTCGCGGTAATGCTCCAACTGCAATAGCACCATTATTTGGATCAGCTCCAATCAGGTTACGAATTAAAAAATCACCCCGTTTAAATTCCTCCAAATACTCATTTACCACCATACCCACGAATAAATTACCCTTTGTCCTTTCCTTATCCGCTTCGGACAATGACTCGAATGTTTCCACCAGCACCTCGTAAGCGGGGCGGTTTCCAATCTCGTGAATTACGTTGTCTTCGGCGCGCGTAATAGTCCATGTCTCACCGATAGGGGTACAGCCTTGAGAGACAATACTGCAAAGAGCCACCTTACCCTCAAAACTAAGCGCAACCCCACCCTCTTCATAAACTTCACCATTTAAATAAACCTGCGTACGCTGGTCATTTTGTGCTCCTACCGCCAAGCCTCCGAGAACCGGAGACTTTGGCCAATTGTTATTCCATTGATGGAGCCAATGTTCGCCATCTATGTGAAATGGATCAGAAAACACCAACCATCCATTACAATCTTCTATCCCTGTTTGCTTTCGCCAAAAATCCACTTCATCACCTTGACCCACCTGTTCCTGGGTAAAATGAAATGCATTTAATTGCGTCTCAGGAAGATGATGTAACGAAACCACCAAGCCTGAGCTTTCATCCAATTCTTGAGCATTCGCAATCAAGCTCCTACTTGAACAACCTACCAACAGGGGAATACGTGCGTGTACACGAAGTATCTCGAGGATATCTGATGCGTGATCAAAAAACTGGGGCGTGATGAATACCAATCCAAGAGAAATCTCCTTACCGGGAAATTGATGATAGGTTTTTTTAGCCCACGCCTCGATAGCATCAACTTCAAATGCTCCATCATAATGAGCTGCAAAAGAATGGGAAGAATTCATTTAGCTAGGTGCCCCACAAGTACACTTGGCGCAAAAATTAGCATTAGATATGTAACTTTTGTTTACTCTTCAGCTACTGTTTCAGCAGGCTCAGTTTGCTCCTCTTTTTCCTCCTCTGGCTCCACTCCATTTTTTTTGTCCATGATCTGTTTTACAATCAAATCAGCCAATTCCGGTTTATCCGTGAGAGTTTTTTGAGCCGCAGCCACTCCCTGACCAATTAGTTCACCCTCATGCTGAATCCATGCTCCTTTCTTACCCAACACGCCAAAACGCAAGCCTGCGTCGATAATACTTCCCTGACGATTGATTCCCTGATTATACATGATGTCGAATTCAGCCTCAGCAAAAGGTGGCGCCACCTTATTCTTCACGATCTTGGTCTTTACGTGATTACCGATAACCTGCCCGGTAGAGTCCTTAATTGCCTCACGGCGGCGTATGTCAATTCTCACGCTGGCATAAAATTTTAGCGCCTTACCTCCTGGTGTTGTTTCAGGGCTACCNAACATGACACCCACTTTCTCGCGAAGCTGGTTGGTAAAGATACATGTCGTCTTGGCTTTATTCATGATCGCTGCAAGCTTGCGCAGTGCCTGACTCATCAAACGCGCTTGCATTCCCATCGTAGCCATTCCCATATCACCTTCCAGTTCGGCCTTGGGCACCAATGCCGCAACCGAATCAACCACAATTACATCCANAGAATTGGANCGAGCAAGTGTTTCACAAATNGTCAGCGCCTCTTCACCGCTGTCTGGTTGTGAAACAAGAAGATCATCCAAATTGACCCCCAGTTTGCGGGCATATTGTGGATCAAGCGCATGTTCAGCATCTATAAACGCGCAAACTCCACCGGCCTTCTGAGCATTGGCAACGACGTGNAACATCACGGTTGTTTTACCGGAGGATTCAGGNCCATAGATCTCAACAATTCTGCCTTTGGGNACACCTCCAATCCCCAAAGCAAGGTCAAGTGACAAAGATCCGGTGGGTATTGCCTCAATACTGGAATGGGCATTAGCATCGCCCAACCGCATTATACTACCCTCTCCGAAGGTCTTGGTTATTTGCGCTAATGCACTATCTAGGTTGGCTTGGCTTGNTTCTCCGCCGCCAGTGGATTTTTTCGTTTTCTTGTCAGCCATAATATTCGATCTTCCAGTTTATCGTGCTTGCGTAACCNAATGATGCGCTCCTGAGGCATACCCCGCAAGTCCATGTTGTCCATTTGTTCATATCTAAATTCGATTGAGCAATGTCANGCTTAAGTTTACCATCCTAGGCAATGTTTTCCCANGTAGTCATTTTCTGGACCAAACCGGATGTACCGGATTCCACCGAAAAATTGCTCGCCGGAGCTGAAAAATATCTCAAGCNCTGCCCGGGCGTAGTGCACTATCATTGCGGCAAAATGGCTGAAAGCCACCGTGATGTGGTTGATCAATCCTACCAGGTGGCNTTGAACCTTGTCTTCGAGGACAGGGCTGCACAAGACGCTTATCAGGAGCATCCACTGCACATTNAGTTTGTCGAAAACGTCTTCAAACCNTGTTGTGAACGGGTAGTCGTTTATGATTTTGAGGGCTAAAAACCACTTGCCAAAGCCGTAGGGCTCTTGAATACTCCGCANCTCACGGACGCGAGTGTAGCTCAATTGGTAGAGCATATCGTTGCCAACGATAAGGTCGTGGGTTCGAAGCCCATCACTCGCTCCATTTTCTTTTTGATCGGCCATATTNTAAATAATTCATCAGGCNTTATTCTGGAACCTTACATTGGACATNTATTGTCTAACTAAAAATTTTTTTAATGCCTGAAGTATCAGTCTGATTATGGTCAATTATCACCGTGAGCTTAACGAACGAACAAATTGAAGAGCAAATGATGCTGTTTAGCGANGCTTTAGGCAAAATGAGCGAATTAACCGCCACTGCCATCGAAAAAAGGGACGAGCAAATTAAAGAGCTTCGCGAACGGATTGAAGCACTGGAAAAAGCCAGCGAATAAATTCGCTCTCTGACTAACCGCNCAAAGATAATTCACTAGATTNTACAGATGAATGACCAAGTCCAATGGGAAGCCAAGATGTTGCCCGGTGTTTGGAAAGATTCGGTGAATGTGGANCTGGAAAAGCATGGGCAGGAAGGCTGGGAGTTAGTTGCTGTATTGCCAGGCAAAGAAGATCGGCGTGAACTTTACTTCAAAAGACCCCTTTTGCGGCGTGAAACTGAATCCAAACCACATCGNGAAGGCCCAAAATTCAAGTTTGCTGAGGATATTAAAACTGCTTTTCGCGAGGGACTTGAGGAGAAATAGCCCTAAAAACTGTAACCTATAGTCAAAACACGACGTATTTGATTAANATTGAATTNAAGGGTAAAACCTTCAATTTAAGGCAATTAATGAAGCATTTTTTCCTAGCATCACTGACTTGGGCTGGATTTAGCATCTGCGCAGCAGCTGCAGACAAAAATGCTACTGTTNATAGCGAAAAGGAGCCAAAACGTACAATCCGTTATCCAGCCCGTCCGCTTTGGTTGGGGCGTAGTNCAGCAGATCCAGGAGCGTCCAGATGGATGTTGCGCTTGGATATGCAGACATTCAAGAANACCCAGCTAGGTCAATTCGTTCTTAATGANGCAAAAGAATTTGCCGCACCCATCGATGCGGCGGCAAATATGTTACAGTTTGATCCGCGTAAGGATTTGACTGCCATCACCGCCATGGGCAGTGTGAATCAGGAGGAAGATCAAGAGCGTGGTGTGTTATTGATTCACGGCAAGTTTAAACCCGCCCATTTGCTCAAACTCGCCAAGGCCAATACTAAGGACCTCAAAGAAGAAAAAGAGGACAAATACAATATTCTATCATGGAAAGAAACCGACCAGGAAAGCGGAGAAGAGAGGGTTCAATATGGCTGCATCGCCAACGAGCAACTAATTATCATGGGAAGTGGAGCAGAGNTGGTAAAGTTTGCACTCAAACACTACGATGTTGAAACTCCCAACGAAAAAGCTGCAAAGATTGCAAANACCGTCCTTACTCGGGGACTAAAAATTGAAGAAAAGCCCTATTTCTTAGCTGGTGCGGTAAGAATCCGAGAATTAAAAGTACCCCCTGAAGCAAAAATTCTTGAGAAGGTCACGGCGCTCGGGTTCACCTTTGCAGAAGATAAAGGAAACCTCAAAGGCCTCATTAAACTTAATGCTGAAGATGAAGATTCCAGCATTCAAATTCAGCAAATGATTCAGGGGCTTCTGGCCTTGGCCCAATTGAGTGGAATTGGTGATACCGATNAAAACTCCAAACACACAGCCTCCATACTTAAGAGCATAAANATCGAACGCGAACAAACNGTGGTCCGTTTGGTAATGGACACGAGTATGAAAACAATCACCGCTTCCTTGCGCCATCAACTGGATAAGTCCAAGGAAGGGGAAAAAGTTGACTCAAAAGAAGAGTCTCAAAAGAAATAGCCCATGCCTGAGCTTTCTGATAAAACTGACGAGCAACTGGCCAAGGAATGCCAGAAAGGCTCATTGGATGCTTTTGAAGAATTGGTCAAGCGTCATGAAGCTAGGCTCTTTAATTTCCTCTGCCAGAAAGCACCCAGACGTGAGGACGCCGAAGATCTTGCTCAACGNACTTTCATCAATGCCTGGCAAAAGATAANCCAATATAGAACTGAATCCAGTTTTGCCACTTGGCTTTANACGATAGCCCGCAATCTAACCATCAGCTACTATCGCAAACATGGAAAGGTAACCCATTGCGAATTGGAAGTAGCTACTCCCAATTTAGTCGAANGGGAAACTCCGGCTGATACCCTTTCGGAAAGTGAAGAACACGCAGCTCTTTGGCGGGCTGCNCGGGAAGTTCTAAAAGATGACGCATTTGATGTTCTTTGGCTGAAATACAAGGAACAGCAAAGNATTGCTGAAATTGCCNCCGTACTNGGACGAACAGAAATTTCGGTTAAGGTCATGCTCCATCGCTCCCGCAAAAAATTGGGGCACGCACTGGAACCCAAGACTCATCAGGATTCAAAGTCTGACCCTAACACTGAACCNTTTACCCACTTAAATAACCAAATCGCATTNGCACAAGGAGGCCCCTCATGATCTGTCTCTGTATAATANACCGCTGGAAAATCGATCGTGCGCTAGATGAAGGCAAAGAACTCGATTCTTACACTCANGCGCATACCAAAAACTGCAAAAGTTGCNATCANCACCACCAAACACAGCAAAATCTAATATCGCGCTTGNAGNNCTCCACGCAGACAGAGCAAGCCCCGGCTTTTTTAAGNTCNCGNGTNATGAATGCNATTGGTGNGACTGAANCAAAACCAGCAAGATCTGGCTTTGANCTGCCTGTTTGGGTNCCTGTAGCCGCCTGTGCAGTGCTCNTTTTTTTCCTTATACCTCNCTCCCAACAGAATCCTACACTCTCTCCGGAGCCCAAGGTGCGGACAACCGCCAAAGGGATTCCAGCTGATTTCACAACTGCNCCGGTGGAACTNGCTAAAATAGATGTTGGACTGGCCCTCAAGCAGGCTAATCAAACCATCTCTTCACCCTATGATGAGGAGCTCAAAAAGTTGCAAAANGATTTACGAGCAGCGGGTAAAGCACTCAAAGGATTACCGCTNATGTACTTAGCTTCCAGCCAGTAAGAGAGGTTGCCAAATCTCCCNAGGGAACCTACTTTTCATGCATGAAATCCNTTGCTGTNGGTCTNCTGACCTTCAACTTTTTTCTNNCGGTCCAGGCCGCATCCATTTCCGATTCGATTAAANCCATTCGAGCCGTAGGNCCCGAAGGCAGAGGTAACGCAGCTGCTACCAAAGCATGGAAAGCGCTCTCGCAGGCTGAAGTCAATGCGTTGCCGCAGATTCTACAATCCATGAAAGGAGCTTCTCCTTTAGCAGCTAACTGGCTTAGGGCAAGTGTGGATACCATCGCGAGTCGATCTAAGAATTTACCGATCGCAGAACTGATCAACTTTATCAAAGATCACCAACAGGATCCTCTGGCGCGTCGTCTGGCTTTTGAACTCATCCAAAATGCAAACCCTAACCAAGCAAAAAAAATAATACCGGGACTGATTAATGATCCGAGTGTCGAATTACGACGCGAGGCAGTAGCNCAAATCATTGAAGAGGGTAACGTCAAAAAGGATGCGAAGGAAATCGATGCAGCTATCAAGTCCTACCGCAAGGCACTGGATGCAGCACGCGACATTGATCAGATCCAAACCACCACCACTGCTTTAAGGCAACTAAACGAAACGGTTGATTTACCAAGCCATTTCGGATTCTTAATGCACTGGCACGTGATTGGCCCTTTTGATAACACCAAAAGAAGTGGCTTTGATAAGGTATTCCCTCCTGAAAAATCCATCGACTTTAATGCAGTATACGAGGGTAAAAATGGAAAGGTTCAATGGAGTAAGTTTGTTACTGCCGATCAGTATGGCATGGTGAATATCAACAAAGCCTACCCCGGTCCCGGCGATGGGCTAAAGGAAGTAACTGCCTATGCTTATACCGAATATGAAGCATCTGAGGCGCGCGAGGCGGAATTACGATTGGGGTGCAAAAATGCTTGGAAGATCTGGCACAATGGCAACCTCGTATTTGGTCGTGATGAATACCACCGCGGTATGCGAATCGATCAGTATAAACTCAAACTCAAACTAGCAAAGGGTCGCAATACCCTACTAATCAAGCTCTGTCAGAACGAGCAAACCCAACCTTGGACCAAAGAGTGGCAGTTCCAGTTACGTATGTGTGATTCCACTGGTACCGCAATCCACGCAGCCGACCGACCCGCCACACCTTCAAAGGGAACCGATAATAGTAAATCCACCGAACAACCCAACAGACGACCACGGAATTAATTCAAACATGAAACTACACCTGATGAAAATTTTAATTACATTAAGCCTGGTCCTATCCTTTCAAGCCCTTTCTGAAGATTGGACTCATTTTCGTGGACCAATCGGTAATGGAGTTTCTACTGAACGCAACCTTCCCATAAAATTGTCCGAGAAAAATTTGAAGTGGTCTATTCCTTTACCGGGTAGAGGCTTATCGGGCGCATTGGTTCTTGGTGATAAGATCATACTAACCTGTAGTAGTGGCCCCACCCAAACACGCCTTCACATCATAGCTCTGGATGCCAAAGACGGTGGAACTGTTTGGCATCGTCAGTTCTGGGCGACCGGACGTACTATGTGCCACAGTAAAACCAGCGTAGCGGCACCGACTCCCTGCAGTGATGGAAAAAATATTTATGCGGTTTTTTCCTCAAACGATGTTATCTGCCTCGATTTGGACGGCAACCTTCAGTGGCTACGTGGCCTAACGGCTGACTATGCCAATGTCAGTAACAGTCTTGGTATGAGCAGCTCCCCGTTGGTCACAGCCAACACCCTGGTGGTACAGGTAGAAAACGATAGTGAATCTTATACTCTCGGACTAGACAAACACACTGGCATAAACCGTTGGCGACTGGATCGGCCAAAAGCAGCCAATTGGACCTCTCCAATATTGCTTCGAAAGGGTTTGATCGGATTGCAATCTAAGAATGGCATTGATGCCATCCACACCAAGGATGGTTCAAAGGCCTGGGAGTATGATGAAGGGGCTTCAACTATCCCTTCGAGTACCGTGCTTAATGGGGTTATCTACGTGCCTTCTCATGGCATTACTGCTTTGGAACTTAACAATGCTGATGCCAGCAACACTCCCACCCAATTGTGGCAAAGTACCCGGCTTCAACTAGGCACTGCCAGTCCGATTGTAATCGGGAAAAATGTCTTCATTACCAACAGAGCCGGTGTACTAACCGCCGGAGATACCAAAACAGGTGAACGTAGTTGGCAGCTGCGCCTCAAGGGACCTTTCAGTGCCACGCCCATCTCTGCCGGTAAATATCTGTATTTTGTCAATGAAGCTGGATTATTGCAGGTAGTGGATACCGAAGCAGAGGAAGGCGAGATCGTTGGCAAACTAAATCTTAATGACCAGATTCTTGGTAGTCCCGCAGTTGGGAAAGGCGCCATCTATATACGGAGCAACACCAAGGTCTATAAAATTTCCAAGTAGCCTAATTACTGAACGCTTTCGGGTGCGGGTGCCACATCCGTTTCATCGGGAAGTGACAGTTCATCACCGCCTCGCAGGCTTTGATACAGTCGAGGAACAATGAACTTCAAAACACTGGCAACCGGTACGGCAAAGATCATACCTGCCAACCCAGCAAAAAGTCCGCCCAATAACACCACAATCATTGTTTCAAGCACATTAAGCCCCAAAGCCTCCCCCACGAAGGCGGGATAGAGAAATAGCTGCTCGACGATCGCGTTCATAATCACGTAGGTCCCAACAATCATTCCTAAGAGTTTCAAGTCCGCATGCCCGGTCACAACGCAAACGCCAAGAGTAAGGGCGGCACTAACCATGGGCCCGATAAAAGGTAATAATACAGTCAGCCCGGCCAACATGCCCAGAGGCACCGCATAGGGAACGCCCAGAAGAAAGAAAACGGTTATATAAATTACTGTTTCAACGATGATAATCCACATGTATCCCCGCACCCATGTTTTCAATTTAAAGCACACTTCGTTAATCACCTCAGCAGCACTACGCAATGTCTCCTCACTGGTGGTTGGTAACCACGAGGTTTCAAAAAGACTTTGCACCAAGTAATCCCCCTCCTTGACATCTTCTTCCTGTTTGCGGTGATAAGCTGCCATTTTACCNAGAAAAAAAGAGAAAAAGAAAATTGCGAGTAACGTATTCAGGGCAAAATTGGCAATCGAACCCAAAACTGAAAATACAAATCCCAGCACTTTGGAAACCCCACCCATCACCGACTTTTTCGTATTCTCATCTGAACCGATTCGATCCATGACTTGGGCCCTCCATTTTGCGAAAACATCCGGCTGCGCGAGTTGTGTCTGAAGTTTCTTAACGTCTTTCTTGAGGAAATCGACACCTTCAACCTTCTTGGTCAAAGTAAGCAACTGGATACGCACCTGATCTGAATCTATTTTTTCCGGACGTACACTCACAGTTACCACACCTAATCCTGTCAAGATGAGTACCATCGAAAGGACCACCGAAAGAACAGTCGCATTGCAGGCACGACTAATAGCCACTTTAAGTTTTTCCTCCTCCGTTTCCGGCGGTGGCTCTGGCTTGGGCTGCTTTCGAAACAAGCCGCTGACTGTATCCATCACAAACACGACCGGTTTAACCAGTACGGCTTTCACCAAGCGAAAAAAACCGGCAATCAAACCATTCTCAAGAAAACTCTGGGTGTAGCGCTGTTGTAGAGGCAAAAAGAAATAGGCGAGGATCAAACCAAACAACACTGCCTTGAGAAAAGTAGCCGTCAGCACAAAAAGCCCAATTATCACCACTGAAGCGATCAAGCCTGCGCTGCTGCGCATCAATTTCATTCTGCGATTGTGCTCCTCCAGTGCCGCCTCCTCCTCGCGTTTAAATATTTCGTCTGAAATACCCATTTCGCGCGCAATCTTTCGTAAACAGTCTTGTTCGGGTTGTTCAAATTCGTTATCTGCAAAGGAGGAAATAAATAAAGCACGTAAAAGAGACTGCTTTTCTTCAGGCGTCAGGCTCTCCAATCCCCTACATACCTCATTAAGGTCAGGGTCTTTTTCTTCGGCGATCATTTGCTGCAGCTTGTTTGCTGCCGTCTCGCCGTAATTATCACGAACCAAGGTCGTCACCGCCTGTTGTTCCATGGAGGAAATAGAACCATCGGCGCGTAACACAAATACGAAGAGCTGAAGCATATTCTCAAGCAACTTTTGCTCATCGGATTCACCGGCATGATGCGCCACCACCTCGCGCATTGAATCAACCGCCTTGGAGAGAGGATTTTTCAAAGTGCCCTTCGCACGGGAAAAGAATGATGGAGTCTGCATAGGCTGGAAGCTTGTCTATTAAGGCTAATCTATTATAAAAAAATCGCAAGATTGTATTAATCCTAATCTGAAGGGATCGGTGAAATCTTGCCGCAAGAGATCAGATCGGTTATGGTACAAGACATGAGACCAAGGGACTTGGGGCTAGGGTTGATACTAATGTTGATTGCAGCTTGTGGTGATTCTTCCTTTACCCCCCATCGTGAAGTCACCGCTGGCTGGGGAAACCGGGTTAGCCAATACAATAAAGGTCGGACTTATCAGGAGGGCTTGGAGGGGGAGAAAGATTTAATTAAAGCCCTCCATTGGTACGAGGCATCAGCCACTCAAACCAATCATGTTGTGGAGCCAAACCAAACACTTATAGATATTGCCGACCGCTACAATGTCCTAATAATCGACATTAATGCACTAAACCCAAAGATGGACGTTGATAAGCTTAAAACCGGGGAAAAAATCATTATTCCCGGTTATGCCAAAGCCATGTATCACGCTGGCGCTTTACATGAGAGTGGCAAAGGCGGTATTAAGCAGGATTACGCGATGGCGGCAAAATGGTATCATGCAGGCGCTGAAGCAGGAGATGCACTGGCTCGGTTCTCTTATGCTTACGCCCTGGAAAAAGGTTTGGGCACAAATGTGGATTTAAAGAAAGCCGCCAACTGGTACCGGTTAAGTGCCGAACAAGGAATAGGGTCGGCGCAACAAAATCTAGCGCAACTATATTTTCAGGGGCTTGGGGTGGAAAAAAATCTGAGTGAAGCTTACCGGTGGTATAGCCTGGCTGCCAAATACCTCGAGTACGACGCTGCTGGTGAAGGAGAAAACCCCGAGCAAGATAAAGCCCAACTCCAAAAAGCCATCAAGACCTGCGGAGAGTCTCTTACTGAAGCAGAAAGGGATCGTGTAAACCGACTCATCGAATCCTTTCAGCCTACCCGAACACGAGGAACCATGTGAGTAAACCGTGTACCTAGTCATGGATATTTGGAACGAGACCATCATCCCAAGACTTCAGCATGTAACTGCGTTGGAGTACTTTACCTTTGCGGTAAACGCTCTGGTTTTCCTGTTCTCCAAGACTATCGCTTCTCACTATGGCGAAATTAAGGACGAAGCTAAAATGCGAACCCGACTTCGGGTGCTCCACGGTTTCAACTTTACGGTATTTATCACGTTTATGATTTCATTGATCATCAAGGATGATCGTTTTCCTGCAGATCAAATCAGCCAAACCAGTCTAACCTTGCTACTCACCTACCTGCTTATTCATTTGGCTGAAGTACTGCTTCTATCGCGCTACGGAAAAGCCGTTACTGTAATGGGCTTTACCCGAAAAGTAGAAACCTCCACCTCACGCACCCTTGAGCTGGTTGCCTGTGGAGTAATTCTAATAAGTATGCTGATTGTCCTGATCAATATTTGGGGACTCACCAGCTCTTTACAAACGACAGGAGTTATTGGATTTCTCGCTTTACTGATTTTTACCACCAAGGACTATTGGCTGCGCGATTTTCTCAGTGGCATTCTCCTGATCAGCGGGGAACGCCTTCAACGCGGTGACGTTGTGTCAATCCCATCAGAAAACGTTCTTGGGATTATCCTGGAAATTCGAGGCCTTCAAACCAGCATCCGTGATTTAGTAAGAAGTCATGATATTGAAATCCCCAATTCCAGCCTTTTGAAAAACCGTGTAGATCTGTACAAGGAAAATCCCGGTGGTCCTTTCCGTGATTATGTTGATTTCAAAATTGGATATGGCACAGACTCCGAAAAGATTCGTAAATTCTTGCAAAAAGTTTTCGATCAAGCCCTTAAATCTGGGGCCGGGTTAGACCAAGATACACAACCTTCCATTGCTCTCAAGGAAAACGAAGACCATGCCGCACGCTGGAGAATATCATACGTTTTAAAAAACCCCCAAAAACTCCTTGCAGCACGGGATGCAATCAACCTCGCAGCCTACGAATTACAGAGTGAAGCCGGACTCAGTGTAAGCACCCCATTAACGCTGATAATGGAAAACAAAAACTAGGCTAACTCACGTGCAACATCCTTGGCGAAGTAAGTCAGAATCAAATCCGCACCCGCCCGTTTGATTGCCAGTAGCGACTCATCACGAACCGCCCGTAAATCCAACCATCCCTGTTGTGCAGCTGCATGAATTTGAGCATACTCCCCAGATACCTGATAAGCAGCCAGCGGCAATTTTGTCTTCTCCCGCAATCTGCAAAGGATATCCAAATAAGCTCCAGCCGGTTTTACCATTAAGATATCGGCACCTTCCTCAATATCCAAGCTCGCCTCGATCATGGATTCACGGATATTAGCCGGATTAAGTTGGTAGGTTTTTTTGTCGAGATACGATTGTCCGGATGCCTGTTGACTACCTACTGCCTCCCGAAAAGGACCATAAAATGCCGAGGCATATTTTGCTGAATAAGCCATTATGGAAACGTGCGAATGTTCAGCGGAATCCAAAGCCTTACGAATTGCTTTCACCCGACCGTCCATCATATCTGAGGGGGCAACCCAATCGACACCTGCTTCTGCCTGAACGACTGACATTTTTGCCAAAATTTCCACCGTGGCATCATTGTCCACATCGGTTCCTTGTTCATTCAGAACACCGTCGTGACCTGAAGAAGTATAAGGATCCAGCGCAACGTCGGAGACCACCACAAGTTCTGGCAATACACTCTTTAGTCGCCTCACAGCCCGCAAGATCAGGCAATCCGGATTCAACGCCTCAGTTCCCCTGTCGTCCTTGCGTTCAACAGGAACTACTGGGAAAAGGGCAACCGCACGGATTCCTAAAGCAAATGATTCCTCGCATTCACTCACTAAACTGGAAATTGTATGACGCTTAACATGCGGCATTGAGGGTACGGCCTCTGGATCACCCTCACCCTCCATTACAAAAAGCGGATAGATAAAATCTTCCACAGAAATATGGGTTTCCTGAACCAATGCTCGAACAGCCTTATTTTGCCGTAAACGTCTAGGCCTACGCAGAATCATATGCCCCTTTTCACCCATAAGATGCTCGAATTACAACGCAAAAAGGCTGATATTCAAGCCAATTCACTTGCGACCCCTCATAACTGGGGGTAGATTGAGCCTATGATGCAGCCTGCGATACCACGCCGCAAGGCGTTTACCCTCATTGAGCTATTGGTGGTTATTGCCATTATCGGCATTCTGGCAAGCATGCTACTGCCCACCCTAGCCGGAGCCCTGCGCAAGGCAAAAAGAATTAAGTGTGTAGTCAATTTGAAACAAATTAGCACATGTATGATCATGTTTGCTCAAGATAATGACGACCGACTCCCTTGGCAGCTTCTCCCAAGTGGGCAAATTGAGCATTTTGGAAAACACTACGCAGTTGATCCCGGTTCAGTTTTCGGTAGCCGAGGACTTAAGAGAGAAATAGTGACAGCAAAAATACTATGGTCCCCCTGTGATGCCGAAAGGCAGGCGGACCAAGAGCTTGTTGTCGCAAACTGGGAGCAGTTCAAAACTCGTGAAGGACGACCAATTCCAAATAAAGCCATCAGTTACGTTTTTTGTGAAGGTGGCGATATCGGCAGACCATCAACGGTATTGGCTGCCACTAGAAACCTCTCCAGTGCAAATTTGGCCGATGCCCGTTGGGTAGGAGCTGATGAACGTGCAGATAAGGATGGCAATCCTCCGAAAAACGCCGTAACCGGGCTCTTTGAAAGCCAAGGCCAATTGGCGCTCGCAGACGGAAGCGCCAAGCTTTCTCAGGATAGTGATTTGTCTGACATCGGCATGGTTGTCAAAGCCCACATCCTGTCCAGTGGAGGAGTTACCGTAGGAAATGCGAGCACAAAGATTTTACATGGAGAAGGAGGAAATAATCAGACAACAGGAGTTCTCAGCGGCCTTAATGCCACACTTGCCAGAGCCAAACAGGAAAACAAAATCGTTTATCTTCTCTTCACTGGCTCTGATTGGTGCCCCCCTTGCATCAGTCTCGAAAAGGTTGTTCTGCAAAGCCCTCAATGGCAAAACCTTACCCAAAACAGCGTCCTTACACACATTTGTGATTTCCCAATAAAAAAACAAGTTTCCAAAGAAACCCAACAAGAAAATAACAGACTTGCGAAAAGCTTTGGTGTCACCTCCTACCCTACTCAAATCATACTCAATCCATCAGGAAATGTATTGGCCCGTAAGCAAGGATATAGCCCAGGGCCCATCACTCCTTATATCAACTGGGTAAGTTCATTTGTTATTCCGAATCAACCCCAAAATTGATTTGCATCTTTCTTCATTCGGATTGAAGGCGAAAATAAAACCATTGTTTCTGCGGATTTTGCATGAATGAAATTACTTTAAAAAGGCTTCGACTACTACCGGTAATTGCTGCCCTGATTTTTGCCGCCGGTTTGGTTTGGTTTTTAAGATCTCCCGAACCAACGGTGATAGATTTTATGACCGGTTCAAAGGACGGCCTGTACCACCGTCTGGCCTTGCAAATTAAAAGCGCTGTTGAATCGGATCATGAGGACATCATCATTAATCTGATTACCAGTGCGGGTAGTCGCGAAAATATAGTACATCTAGACNAGGGTAAGGCTCAGCTTGCGCTAGTTCAAAATGATGCTCCCGGTGGTGCTTCAATCCGTAGCTTAGCAGCTCTGTATCCCGAAGTGCTCCATCTTTTATGCCGTACCAATTCCAACATTCGGTCGCTGAGAGACCTTTCCGGAAAACGCATCGGTGTTGGGGCTCCTCAAAGTGGCACTGAACAAATCACAACCAATCTGCTTACTTTTGCCGGGGTACAAGTAAAAGCTCAAGATGTCTTCCGCTCACCATTTGGCCCCACGATAACTCAGCTGCGAAACGGCNAATTGGACGCTGCTTTTTTTCTGACNGGNCTTGGNACACCGGCCATTAGTTCTGCTCTAAGGGACGGGGAGCTGGCACTTGCACCCATTCATACCGGCTATGTTGATGCCAATTCTGCAGAAAATACTTCGCGCACATTAGTTAATGGCTTTCGCATTCGCTACCCTCACGTTTCACCCAATACAATCCCTCTCATGGCGTACAGTGGAAAACCGGCAATACCCATACCTTCTTTGGCAGTACAAGCAGTCCTAGTTTGTCACAAAGATACAGACATCGATATCATCGAACGAATTTCCAGAACTATATTTAATCAACGCGCAGTCCTATCACAGAAGGAACCCGTCTTCTCAGGGATAGATGAACAAACAGCCCAATCAAACCTACAATTCCCTTTGCATGAAGGAGCCGAAAACTATTTCCGAAGGAAAGATCCTGGATTTTTTACAGAAAACGCCGAGGTGATGGGCTTCATTCTGACAATCATACTTTTAGGCTGGAGCATTCTTAACTGGCTACGTAAATGGTTTACCCAGAACAGAAAGAACAAAATTGACAGCTACTACCAGGCTGTAGATGACGTAATCAACCGATTACACGATGGAACGGACCTTGAAGAAATTAATGAACTGGAAGTTGAGTTACTCAAGATTCGCCAACGCGCTTCAGCAGAACTGGTGAACGAACAACTAGCAGCCAACGAATCCTATATTATTTACCAGAATATGCTCAATGGCTGCCAAGCAATGTTGGTGCGAATGCGCGAAAAAATTCAGGTATCCTCAAAAGAGAATACCTGAACTAATTCATTATTGATATCGTTAGTTCAATCGCTTGATGCTCACATTTCGAAACTGAACCGCAGCCCCGTGTCCGGCAAACCCAAAGTGACCCTTTGTCCGAGTACGACCTTTGAATTTATTAATGGGAGCCATGGGATTCTCCACCTTACTTAGATCAGCATTCAGTATGGTAACCCCATTGAGTTCCACATGTATGGTCGAACCTTTAACAGTTACTTCCTGATAGTTCCACTCACCTGGTTCACGTAGGTAGCCTCGATGAGCAGCAAACATTCCGTAGGCAGATCCATGATATTGTTGAGGTTTTAGCTTCGCATAACCCGGTGCGGTATTATCAAGAACCTGCAATTCACACATGCCGGCATAAGCCGTATCGCCACTACCCGGATAGCGAATCGCCAACCCATTATTACCACCCTTGGGGATTTTTACCTCCATACGAACTGTAAAATCCGCGTATTCTTCCTTTGTGTAGATCGTGCCACCCTTGCCCTTCTTACACGCTAGTGCTCCATCTACCACTTGGTAATTATCAAGCGGCCCCGCCCATCCAGTCATATCAGATCCATTAAAGATTTGCTTAAAGCCCTTAGAATTAGCATTAGCAAGATATGTGTTAGCCTCATCACCCTTAATTTCCCGAATGAATATGTTACGCCAGCGGATTTCTCCTCCATGGGTTTGCAACTCAATTGGACCACGACGAATCACAGGCTTTTGCTTTCCAAGAGGATTTTTCCGATCCCAAAAATTATTCAATCTGGCGTGTTTTACTATCAGCTTATCGTTTAACCAAATGGTAACACGCTCGCCTATCATGATAATTCTAAAACTGTTCCATTGCCCCAAAGGTTTATCCGCCAACACGAGCGGATCCTTTCCAGAATCACCCTTCGGATTGTTCCACAAACCGCCGGAACCAAGTGGCTTGCCGAGTTGCACCGCGCGCTCGTCGTTCTCATTGCTATCCCATATTTGAACTTGCGGGATGCCACGCAAATAAATTCCACTATCGGCCTTAGGTACAGTCTTGTAGTCGATGAGCAACTCAAAGTCTCCGTAGTTCTTCTCGGTAGATAGATAAAGTCCTTTGCCATCATTAACAAGAATACCATCCATCACAGACCAGTGCTTTTTAATATCCTCTAAGCTAGCAGCCTTTTTCTCGGCCAAAGCATCCTTATCCAGAGCCATCCATTTGGCCGGATCTTCGGTTTTCAGACCCCACCAACCTTTGAGATCTTTGCCATTAAAGAGCGCCTTGAAGCCTTTAGGTGGCTGGTTCAGTTCACCGGCCGAAGCCGAAATTGCTAAGAGCATAAACAGAGGAATAATTCGCATGAGTTTCATGATAAATATTTTTGAGGTACACCCCAATGATGAGCCGAAGAAGCCTGATTGCAAGTCTGCTCTGCTGTCGATTTTCAGCCTATTTTTGGGAGGCTTGCCGCGGCAATCGCCTGACCGTGACGCTTCTCTGTTTCATCAGGAAAGTGAAACTTGATCCGCGCGGCTAATTCCGGGAATTCCGCCGCCATCACTTCTTTGGAGCGCGCTATGATGTGTTCGCCGCCGGGACCGGTAGTCACACGTCCCAGCAACAGAACGTATTCAAATTCATAAAACTCCGCGTAATGTGCCAGCGTATAGCCTAGATAGATGCCGATGGCATCGTAAATCCTCAGTGCACGCTCATCTCCCTCCTCCATAAGCTTTTGCACAATCTTCAACTGCTCGGGCATACTCAAACTTGCATCATACTCGATGCCCGAGGCCGGCAGTAAACGGGCTACTGCTTGTTGCGAGAAATACTGAGCCCCTACACCCAAATCACCGCTCCATTCATCAGCCGGAGCTTCAGGATGCAAATCCACCGGAGCGAAAGCCAACTCACTGAGCCAAGTGGTTATGTTTCCATCCATGTCAACATAGCCTCCACCTTCGCTGGTACCCATAGCAATTCCAAGCACTCCGTTGCCGGACTCCCCCTTCTTGCGTAGAGCCATCGAACCAGCAAGCGCGGTGACTTCACCGTCGTTGATCACTTCNAGCGGACAATTCCATTCCTCAGCAATGCGGGTGAACATGTCGCGCACCTTTGCGTCGAAATCTGCAGGGCCCACGCCGCGAAATAGTGACGCCCACGTTACCTTATTGTGCGAGTAACAACCAGCCGCACTGCCGCCGATGGCATCGACTTGTGGTAAATGTTCAGCAGCCCGCTTAAGTGAATCAATAATTCCTTCGTAATGATAATCGGGGTTCGGTTCGAAATATGGATCCCACACGATCTCTTCGCTAAACTTCACCTCGCCATCGACTACTGCCGCCGCCTTGCGATCGCTACCACCCAGATCAAAGCCAATACGACACCCCTCTAGATGCCGACCGATCGGGCGGGCCTCAGAATTCTCCACGGGCAACTCGGCACAGGCTACCACCTCCAGCGAGTGACCGTTGTTTTTCAAACCAATCACATCGTCGTCAAACTTTCCGAACTCGTTCGTGCGATAGTATTCCTGCAGTCGCTCTGTATAGGCGTCCGCACCGCTTAAATGAATCTTCCAGCCGCCGCGTTGCCACAAGAGAAACTTCACCATGCGTTCAAGGTGACGGAAATTATTTGCCTCCAACTCGTGAGTAGACGGAAAAAGCACTGTGTGATGATGGAATATGGAGCTATCTGCTTGCTCAAGGGCAATGCCTACGTCTACCGCCGACCCGGTTTCGCGGGCCGCTGCCTCAAAAGCCCGGTTGACAAGTATCGCCGGGCGGTAGGTCGGGTGGAGTTCGGGAAGAAACTTCGGTTCAGGTAAAAGATTCGCTTCACTCATTTTTCGGGGGGCGAATCCTCTTCTGTTTAGCCAACCATTGCAAGCCAGCTTCAGGGATTATTTCATGACCACCCTGAAAAATCGTCAGACGGGTCGTCCTAGATTGCCTGCGAAAAAGCACCTTTTTTGCACCATAAGCTGCATCCTTTTCTGCCTGACCATAAAGACCAACGGGCACCTTTGCTTTCTGGGTAAAGCTCTCAACCAATTCGGGGCTAATTTTATCCTTCTCGGAAGCCAGAATATTAAATGCAATCAAAGAATGACTGATCGGTACACTTCCATTATGTCCGTCAGTAATCCCCGCATTAATATCCAAGTTTACCTCTTTTGCTCGTTTAAGGTAAGTAATTGCGGAACGTTTACGAGCCTCGGCAAAAGCCTTACTTCCGGCAAGCGGTTTGCCTCCAATGGATTTTTCAATTTCTCCAGCGTAGCGCAGCTTTCGTTTAGATGTTTCTTCGTGCCATTTAACCAAATCTAATATCGGGACCCAAGCCGACACCCCTGCCCAGACTTCTGGAGCACGTCCGGCCATTAAGAGACTTGCATAACCGCCACCTGAAGCTCCAATGAGATAAATCCGGTTTTCATCAATCGTAGCACTTTTTTTTGCATAAGCAACAGCACTGAGAATATCCTTAATGACTAATTCAGATCCAGTTGCTTCAGGTCTTCGATTTGGCCCGCGAAAATTAGGATGAATGAATACCCATTTTTTTTCGATACACCACTGAGCATATGAAGCACTCATTGATTGCCGGTAATTACTCGACCAGGTGTGTAACCCCACTAACAAAGGCAACGCTTTACCGGTTTTTTCGGGGGCATAAAATAATGCAGGCTGTTGGGTCTGATCCGCATCAGAGCTATACTTTATTTCCTGGACCTGTTCAGGCCAACCCTTGGGCGCCGAATAAACACATAAAGAAAAGAGTATTAACCCAGCTAAAAATTTCATTCCCAAGATTTTGCAAAATCAAAAGGCTACGAAAAGGCTTTTCGATAAAAAACGTTTTTATAAAATGAACCGCGTGTCACGTATTCGGGTAGCCAAAGTCGATAAAGTAAAAGAAGGCCAAACTATCAAGTTTTCCTTTCATCGTAATGAAAAACCTCAAGAGGGGTTTGTTGGATTGTATCAAGGAAAGCTATTCGCCTACGAAAACACATGCCGCCATATTCCCATCACACTCGACTATGGTGACAACCGGTTCTTCGATACCGAGGGAAAATTTATTATGTGCCAAACTCATGGGGCAATTTATGAGCCCGATACGGGCCTTTGCACGCGTGGCCCCTGTGCGGGAGCAAGCCTTTATCGGCTTGAAATACAGGAAGAAGATGGAATTCTTTGGTTTGAGGAAGGCAGCCTTAGCTAATGACTTCCTTCACCACTTTACCATGAACATCGGTCAAGCGATATTTGCGACCTTGAAAGCGGTAATGAAGCTTTTCATGATCCATACCTAAGAGATGCAAAATTGTTGCTTGCAGGTCGTGCACATGCACTTTGTTTTCTGCAACTTTGAATCCTAGCTCATCACTGGCTCCATAAGTTCCGGGCTTAGAACCACCTCCAGCCATCCATTGGGTATAAACATCTGGGTAGTGATCACGACCAAGGACTTTGCTTTTTGCGGTACGCCCTTCACGAAAAGGAGTCCGCCCAAATTCACCACCCCACACAATTAATGTTTCATCAAAAAGGCCCCGTTGCTTAAGATCCTTGATCAATGCAGCAATCGGTTTATCCATCGTCTTGCACTTGTTGCGCAACCCATCACCCAAACCAGTCCCCGCTCCGGTCCCGTGAAAATCCCAACCCCAATCAAAGAGATGAACAAACCTAACACCTTTCTCAACCAATCGGCGGGCTAATAGGATATTATTAGCCAAGTTCCCAGCCCCCGGCTTAGCTCCATAAGCATCCAGTATATGCTTAGGCTCCCTTGAAATATCCATAACCTCTGGAACACTGGCCTGCATCCGAAAAGCCATCTCATATTGGGCAATCCGAGTGATGGTCTCAGGACTACCCAGCTCCTTGGCTTGCAAACGATTAAGATCATTCAATGCATCCAGGCTTTTCCGGCGCAGTTCCCGGCTCATTCCTTTGGGATTGGATACATATAAAACCGGATCACCCTTGGAGCGACATTGCACTCCTTGAAACACGCTGGGCAGGAACCCACTACCAAAGGAGTTTTTTCCTCCATTAGGCTGCACTCCGCTGGAAATCAGGGCCACAAAACCCGGAAGATCCTGATTTGTGCTGCCCAAACCATAAGTGACCCACGAACCCATGCTTGGCCTGCCTTCACGGGCGCTGCCAGTATAAAGCAGAAGCTCAGCTGGAGCATGGTTAAACTGATCGGTGGTCATAGACTTTATGAAAGAGATATCATCAACCTGCTTGGAAAGCTCCGGTAAAGCATCACTCATCCATGCACCCGTTTGACCATACTGGGCAAACTTGTGCGGTGTCCCCATTAACTTCGGCACTCCGGAAGTAAAGGCAAACCGCCTACCCTTCAGATACTCATCCGGACAATTTTCACCATCACGTTTCTGGAGTTGGGGCTTATAATCATACATATCCAATCCGGGAGGAGAACCGGTCATATGGAGATAAATGACACTTTTAGCTTTAGGAGCAAAATGAGGTTTACGGGATTTAAAGGGTTGAGTCGGATCAAACACTACATCTGCAGCTACCTCCTGAGCTCCCCCCATGAGTGAAGTAAATGCTGCCGCGCCCAAGCCCATTCCCGCCTGTCCTAAAAACTGGCGACGGGTACGGTGCAAAATGTGCTCTTGAGCTAAATTCATTATCTTTTCGTAGATTAGCGTTTCATAAACATTTCGTCGAGGTTCAAGAGCACATTGCCCACCACGGTCCATGCAGCCAGCTCCTCAGCCTTCATGCCATCTGGTAATGGTCCTATTGGGTCGGTTGCCATCATTTTTGCGGCTGCCGCATCCTTTTGATAGTCAGCAAGCAACTCAGTATAGAGCGCAACAAGGCGGCTGACCTCAATACGCTTAGGCGAACGGGAAAGACAAATACTCAACCCAAAAGAAACGCGCTCGTGGGGTGTGACCCCACCCTTCTCGACTATCCGACGCGCCAAAGCTTGTGAGGCTTCCACGTAAACCGGATCGTTCATTGTAACCAATGCTTGCAGAGGAGTATTAGTTGGAACCCGCCTGACTGTACATACGTTGCGATTGGGCGCATCAAAGGCTGCCATGGAAGGATATGGGTTGGTGCGACGCCAATGAGTGTAAACACCGCGTCGATATTTATCCTCACCACCGCTGGTTTTCCAATCCATACCCGGCCCGAAGGCAGCAGACACACCAAAATTCGGCTGATAAGGCTTCACAGGTACTCCGTACATTTTGCTGCTCAAAAGGCCACTTACGAACATGGCCTGATCTCGAATCATCTCTGCAGTCAGTCTCAACCGAGGTCCACGAGCGTAAAACCGGTTAGCCGGATCATTCTCAACATGTTTAGCCGTAGAGAGTGAATTTTGACGATAAGTCGCACTCATGACTAATAATCTTACAAAAGCCTTGGTATCCCACTTAAGCCGTACCAACTCAGTAGCCAACCAATCAAGGAGTGCCGGATGAGTGGGTAATTCACCCTGTGATCCGAATTCCTCGCTGGTCCGCACTATGCCGTTNCCAAAAATGGACTCCCAATAACGGTTGGCTATAACGCGGGCAGTAAGAGGATTGCGTTCATCCAAAATCCATTTGGCCAAAGTCAGACGATTAATCTTTTCTCCTTCTGTGGGCACCTCAAATACAGCCGGCACCCCCTCATAAACGCGTTTATCCTTAACCTGATAGTCTCCACGTAATTGAATATGCGTCTGGCGTGGCTTAGCCATTTCACGCATCACTGGCACGGTGGTCGTGCCTTTCATTCCTTCCAGCTTCTTTTTTTCCGCGGCCAGCTCTTTTTCCTTGGCCTGTGTAAGTGGGTTATTTGCGGCAAAATAATCCTTAAGCCTTTTTTCGTCAGCCTCTTTACGAGAAGCAGATGGGAGTTTCAATAGGTTGAAAACATCCTTGGGTAGCGCATTCTCAAGCTCAGGCACTGGGGAAGTTGTCAGTGCTACTTTTATCCTCTCATTTTTATAATTCTTAATTGCCGCTTCCAAAATATCACCATCCTTTATATCGACTGGCTTTGCCAGCCGGAGCAAACCATTCAACTTTGGGTGAGGCAGAGAAACAAAAGGTAATAACCTTGCCCCATCAATGGAGTAGTCGACATTAACCTTAAAGACTTTGTTTGATTCTTTTTTCCAAATTAATTTCCTTTTTTGATCAAAAACCTCTACCCGATGAGCTTTAAGTCGATCGGCCAACCCCGCCCCCAGACGGTTCCAAATAGCCAGTTTCTCAATCGGCACCTCTTTACCTAAATCCACTTCCCACCAGGGATTATTCTCCTGAGCGGTATGGGTCGTAGACTTTTTATTAAAATCACCGTTGGTATTTCCGTCATTGCCATAATTTGCCGGACCATCAAACGCAGTCGTACTCTGGCTGGCCTTACCTTTCGGAGCCACATTTTGACCACCGCTAAACACCTGTACCTCAGCCAAATGCAAAAAGACATTGTCACCGACGTTTGTGACTCTTACAAACCGGCCGTTAAGATTTTTTTCACCTTTTGATCTAAGCTTCAGGGTTAAGCGACTCGCGTCTACTCCATCAATTTGTACACCGGTTATTTTTCCCGATGATGGATTGGCCTTAAGCGTTCCTTTTTCAATAGCAACCTTCAGCTCAGTTGGCTGTAATGGTTTTTCAAATGAACTAACCCACTCATCAAACCCATTTAAAGCTGTTGCCTTTAGGTGATCTAATTCCTTTTGAAGCTCGACGATTTTCAACTCACTTTCTGCACGTTTCTTTTTCTGTTCCTCAGAATAAATAGTAACTAAAGGAGTTTCGTTTCGTCTGTCTGCATCTTCTGTATTATTGAAGATCGCAAACATTTTGAAATACTCTTCCTGACTTAAAGGATCATACTTGTGATCGTGACATTGAGCACAGGCCATGGTGGTACCCATCCAAACCTGCATGGTAGTATTCACTCTGTCCACGACCGCCACGTTTCTAAATTCTTCATCAGCAGTCCCGCCTTCGTTGTTAGTCTGGGTATTACGATGAAAGGCCGTTGCAATCAGTTGATCATTGGATGGATTGGGCAATAAATCTCCGGCAAGCTGGTGGGTGGTAAACTCATTGAAGGGCATGTTACGGTTGATAGCTTTAATGACCCAATCTCTATAAGCCCATATTGTCCGGGGTTGATCATCAGCATAACCTGTACTATCGGCGTAGCGTGCCAGATCCAACCACTGTCTGGCCCAATGCTCACCGTAGGCAGGTTTAGCCAACAGCCGGTCGATTAATTTCCCGTATGCCGCTGGAGAATTATCCTCTACAAAATCTTTCACTTCTTTCGGGGAAGGAGGAAGACCGGTAAGATCCAGTGATACACGCCTAATGAGTGCATACTTATTTGCTTCGCTCGATGGTTTCCAGCCGCGCTTTTCTAATTGCGCCAAAATAAAACTATCGACTTCATTGCGACTCCACTCTGTATTTTTGACTGGAGGTAACTTCCCTCGTACAGGACGCACATAAGCCCAGTGTGGTTCATATTCAGCCCCCTCAGAAACCCATTGCTTTAAAATTGCCTTTTGCTCCGCCGACAAGGTGAGTTTGGACTCCTTAGGCGGCATTATTTCATCAGGATCACGGGAAAAGATTCGGTAGATCAGCTCACTCTCCTCAACATCACCCGGTTTGATGGCAAAGAACCCATCCTTGCTTTCTGAAATGGCTGACTCACGCACATCCAATCTCAAATCAGCCTCACGGGAATTAGCATCAGGACCGTGACAGGTATAACAATTTTCTGAGAGAATCGCGCGAACATCGCGATTAAAAGAGATCTTTTTTGGTGCTGCGGTGGCGGCCCCAGAAACCAATAAACTAACAATCAAAATGAACAATGCACTGTTCATGACAAAATTAAATTGTGCAGCCCTCTAAGAGCTCTGTAAAGATTGGATGACAACCCTCGGCCAAGAATTCAGTATTATGCTAGAATTCCCTTTACAATTTTACCGTGGACATCGGTCAATCGATACCGACGGCCCTGAAATTTATAGGTAAACCGTTCGTGATCAATTCCCAATAAATGCAATAAAGTAGCCTGAAAATCATGCACGTGAACACGGTTTTCCACCGCGTTAACCCCCAAATCATCACTGGCACCATNGGTCATACCCGGCTTCACTCCACCACCAGCCATCCAAACCGTAAATGCGTAAGGATGATGATCACGACCCCATTTTTTTCGATTATTAAGAGCTCCCTGCAGGAACGGTGTCCGGCCAAATTCACCCCCCCAGATAACCAGTGTATCATCCAATAANCCGCGTTGCTTTAAGTCAGCAATTAAGCCAGCACTAGGCTGATCGGTGTCACGGCATTGATTGTAGAGCTCGGTGGTCACACTGCCATGCTGGTCCCAACCTGCGTGCATCACCTGGACAAACCTCGTACCTCGTTCAATCAAGCGTCGGGCGGTTAAACAATTGTAAGCGAAAGACCCCCGTTCTTTGACTGCTGGACCGTATAGATCCAGTACACTCTTTGGTTCAGTCGATATATCTGTCAGCTCCGGCACACTCGTCTGCATCCGGTAGGCCATTTCATATTGAGATATACGCGTGAGAATTTCCGGATCTCCAAACTCTGCATAACGCATTTGGTTTAATTTAGATAAATCATCCANCATGCCACGTCGCTGTTGTCCTGTAATACCCGAGGGATTTTTTAAATAAAGTACCGGAGCCCCTCCGGCACGGAACTTAACACCTTGAAATCGAGAAGGAAGAAAACCGCTACTCCAGTAAAAATCGTAAAAGATCTGACCACAGGTTGTCCCTTTGCTCACGCTGGTCATCACCACAAAAGACGGCAGACTATNAGTGTCACTGCCCAACCCGTAACTAAGCCACGCTCCCAACGTGGGCCGCCCTGGCATTTCAGCACCGGACATAAAGAATGAAATCGCCGGCGCATGATTTACCTGCTCAGTATACATGCTTTTAATAAAGCAGATATCATCTGCTACCTTGGCAACATGGGGCATAAAGTTACTTACCCAGGCACCACTCTGTCCGTGCTGTTTAAATGGNTCAATGGGGCCCAACATCAGCTTACCTTGCGGATTGCCGGTCATGGTACTAAAACGTTTACCTGCCACATAATCCTTGGGTACTGGCTTACCATGCAACTGCTGCTGCAAAGGCTTATAATCGTATAAGTCTGTGTGCGTGGGCGCACCATTCATGAAGAGGTAAATCACACGCTTTGCTTTAGGAGCAAAATGCGGNAGATTCCCCAAACCCCCGAAAGCTCCACCGGTCTGACCTGCCAAGCCATCCTGCTGTAACAAACTACCCAGTGCTGCCGCACCAATACCGGTTGCTGACCGTCCGAAGAACTGACGGCGATTAACCATGAGCTGGGATTCAGTAATAGGATTTAAATCATTCACGGGTGATTACTTCATCAAGATTCAAAATTAAATTACACAAAACCGTATATGCGGCATGCTCGGTAACAGTAAGTTTATTGTTCCTGACATGTTCGCCAACCTTTAGGAGCGCCTGAGCTGCCTCGTTATTATCACGGTAATCCCGGCGAAGTTGATTCAGTCTGTTCTTCAAAATCGTGGCCTCATCATCACTGGGTGTCCGTCCCGTTGCGAGACGAAAAGCATATACGATACGGTTGGTGTCAATTATGCCTCCCTCATTGAGAACGCGCTGAGCCATCGCACGGGCGGCCTCCACATAAGCGATATCGTTCAAAGTAATCAGCGCATGCAACGGAGTATTGGTACGAGACCGGCGCACTTCACATGTTTGCCTTTTGGCTTCATCAAAGAACATTGTAGGCCCAACAATCCGCCGCCAAAAGGTGTATAAACTTCGTCGGTAAAGGGCTTCTCCTTTATCACGTGAATAACGTTTTTTTCCAAACGTGCTCTCAGCCCATACTCCATCAGGTTGATAAGGTTTAACCGATGGACCACCTTGTTTCTCCACCAGTAAACCACTCACATACAAGGCCTGATCTCGAATCATCCATGAGGGCAAACGATAGCGCGACATACGTGCGAGCAGGCGGTTATTCGGATCGCGCTCTCGTAAAGCTGAGGTAACTACTGAGCTCTGACGATAGGTGGAGCTCAACACAATTCGCCGATGCAAGGCCTTCAGGTCCCATCCACTCTTAATAAATTCAAGTGCCAACCAGTCCAAAAGTCCGGGGTGACTGGGGCGTTCGCTTTGCACTCCGAAATCCTCAGTGGTCTTAACAAAGCCTGTGCCGAAAAACTGCTGCCAAATCCGGTTCACTGTCACTCTGGCCGTTAAAGGATTCTGTTCATCCATCAACCACATTGCCAAACCCAACCGGTTGCGAGGTGCGTTCTCAGGAAATTTAGGCAGACTAGTGGGGGTGTTACTGGAAACCACAATATCTGTCGGCTTATTATAGATACCACGGGTGAGCACGCGCGTTTCGCGCTTAGTACCATCGCGCATCACCATTACTTTTGGAAAACTATTTCGCAAATCGTTGATTCGCTTCTGTGCGCTTGCGGTTTCTGCCTGAAGTTTCTCCAATTCAGAATCATTTTGACTGTACTCACGCGCGATCAATTCTTTCATTTCTTTACTTCTTTGATCGGGCTTTACCTTTAAAGCCTCGGTGAGACCGTTGCTCCCAAAGTCAGGATTTGCTGAGCTGGAAACCGAAATACGAAATCTACCCATCACATGCTGCTTAGCTGAATGGTTGAACTTCAACTGGAAGCTCAGCCGAGCGTCCGGTCCGGGTTTTAATGGCTCACCCAATGTGAAAATTGCTGTGTGCGGTCTCTTAACTCCTTTAGGCCCCGGCCAAACCCCCCATCCACTACCTGCGTTATTATCGATAGCTTGTTTTACATCCAAACCACCCTGATTAAATGTTGCACGCGCTCCAGTTAGTTTCACTTCGCGAGGCTCCTGATCAGGTTCCTCCAGGATTAATTTTATATCAGTGAGTACAAAGTTTCCGCCCTTTACGCGGCTTAAACCACCCGAAGGCAAGCTGGCGTGCTGCAATGCTTCCAGTCGTACGTGCCGAAAACGCGACGTTGGAATTGCCGCCTGCAAGGAATACTCGTCCTGATCAGGCAACTTCCCCTTGGCCAATACAGACCGATCCTCCTGCAAATGGAGTGTCTGGTTTTTGGCTCGGGCTGCCACCGGCCGCAATGTTTCCCATGCGGATATAGAATCCTGCTTTAAACGCTCTGCCTCCCACGCTGCCTGCCCTTCCTGCAACTTGGCCCGTCGCTTTTGAATCGCTTTACTGTGACCAGCAATTTTCTGCTCAAGAACAGCAATCTCCTTCCTCTGATCTAACGTACCTACTTGCAGATTGGGAGCCATCGCCGGATCGCCGCCGCCGCCATTTACTGGTGTTTGGTTAAAGAAGGAATAAAGACTATAGTAATCCTTCTGGCTCAGTGGATCAAATTTATGGTCGTGACAACGACAACAGTTTAGAGTTAACCCCATCCAAACAGTGCCCACCGTCTCAGTTTGGTCGAACACATACTCCACGCGGTTTTCTGCCGCGATCCGGCCACCTTCACCGTTAATCATATGGTTACGGTTAAAACCAGTAGCCAACACCTGCTCCTCCGTGGGATTGGGCAGTAGATCACCGGCGATTTGTTCCACGGTAAAATCATCATAAGGTTGATTGGTATTGAAAGCGCGAATNACCCAATCACGCCATGGCCACATCGTACGCTCGCGATCACCCTGATACCCGTTGCTATCGGCATACCTTGCCGCCTCCAACCAATCCCACGCCATGCGCTCGCCATAACGTGGTGATGCCAAAAGCCGATCCACCACTGTTTCAAACGCTTTGGGTGACTTGTCTTTTAGGAAAGCATCCATCTCAGCCAAAGTCGGAGGAAGCCCCGTAAGATCCAAAGTTACACGGCGCAGCCAGGTAATGCGACCAGCTGCGGCTGAAGGCTTCAATCCTTCCTTNTCTAATCGGGCTAAAATAAAGGCATCAATCCCATCCCGCGGCCAATCGGCCAACTTCACTTTTGGTACCGTAAGCGGTTTAGGAGTTTCATAGGCCCAATGCTTACCCCACTTGGCACCCCCATCGATCCATTCCTTGAGCNTAGCCTTTTGGGCTGCGGTTAGTTTNAGATTCGATTCCGGCGGCGGCATGAGTTCATCCGCATCCTCTGAAAAAATGCGGGCGATAATTTCGCTCTCTGCACTTTTNCCCGGNANAATNACNTCNNGCTTGGCATCCNCCTCCACATCCAAACGCAGCTTGCCTTTACGCGCGTTAGCATCGGGACCGTGACAGGTAAAACAGGTGTCCGAAAGGATAGGCAAAACGTCCCGGCTAAAATCCGGGCCGGCAAACACATTGCAGGTAACAGAAAATACCGCGATGGAGATCCAACATCGCATCGCAGGTAGTTTGAGGCTCACACGCCGCTTGGCAAGCCAGCAGAATTCCTAGCTGACCCGCACCGAGTGGGACGGATCATATTTGAGGGCTGGCTCAACTAATTCAGCATCGTTACGCAGGAAATGAAAGGTCACTGCCCGGCGCGGATGAGCACTGCGATTGGACGATGATTGATGCAGTGTGTTGCCGTGATGGATGGACACTCCACCGCGCGGCACGGGC
>PBEJ01000047.1 GCA_002719595.1 Verrucomicrobiales bacterium | reverse complement strand
GCTTCGTTCTTGGTTGAAATTAAAACCGTCTCGTAACCCTGCTTAATGGAACTACTGGGTTCAAGTAACGATTCAAGAAGCGATTCAGGCGTCATGTAACTACCAACAGTGGTTAGGTCAGGGCCGAGTTTACCTCCCCGGTTATCAATCAAGTGGCAGGTGTTACATAACATCGCCTTACGATGATAGATTTCCCGACCGCGATGGGCATTACCCATCCTTTGGGCATCGGCCAAAAGTTGGGTGCGTTCCTTCGCTGACAAGTTCTGGGAAATCGGTTTTAATCCCCCCGCTGTATTGAGAGNTGTGATGAGACGATTCAAGTCACGACCCGAGGCATGAGCTAAAGTAACTCCGGAAATAGCGATNGGTTTCTGNAGANTACTTTTGGNNAGAGCCTTGGAGAGATCATTGACTCCTTCACGCAGACCAATAAATGCTGTGAAGANAGCCTCTGCTTCAGAAGTATGCGCNCCATCCAGTAAATCCAGCAGTTNGGCAGCGGCAACGGCTGCCTTANCNGCATCCAATTTGGCCCAGGCTGCAACAGCAGCAGCCCGAACCNTAAGTGAAGGACCAGACTTTGAAAGTTCNTGCAAGTCCGCCGCCACTCCAAGCTCACCAAGGCCATGACAAAGGGATGCTGCCTCATCCAACTGAAGGTTCNGATTACCGGNCATGCGTAGAAGTTGTTCGCGGGCAGAATTAACTTTCCAGGTTCCGCACAACCGAGCAGCCGCGATGCGTGTTTTAATTTCCTTACTNTTCAGGAATNNCTTAACCNCATCGATTTGACTGGGCTTATAAGANTTATTTACTGCTCCTGCTTCAATCGCANTCAATAGGAAAGGCGACTTCTNGGCCAAGGCCAACATGGCATCAAGTTCAGCCGATTGACCCAANGCGGATACTGTAGTGACAGCCTGCGGTAAATCCTTGGCGGTAATACCTNCCTNTTGAATGACGGCCACTAGTGGCGTGATNGCCCTTGGGTCACCCACTTCCTTCAGTGCATAAGCCAGGCGTGAAGGATCACCGTCAAAAACAGGCTTCCCTGCCTGCATGGCCGGTAGCCATATGTCCCGCAAGTTGCGAACAGTCAATTCAAGGGCAAAAGCAAGATTGTTGTCAGTTTCCTGACCCAATGCACGCAGGGCGATTGTGGCCGTTTCCAAGGTACCGATATCACGCAAAGCGTTGATCGCCTCAAGTCGCACNCGNGGATGAGAATCCTCCACTGCTTGGGCCAGTAAAGTCATCTTATCNATNGNACCGGCTTTTGAATTCCAGTTGGCAATAGCCCGAACAGCCCCTGCCCGAGCCTGCGGGCTGGGTGAACGNAANACCGCCAANGCCANTTCAGGNTAATTTGCGCGCGCAGCCACCGCCAACCAGAGTCCTTCCAATCGATGGTGTTCGTAATTCGGATCTTTTTGATCCAGAGCACCAACCCACTTCTTAATTTGCGGCAGGAGCTTCTCGGGCTCATGACTGATCAGTTCGCGCATAGCCTGCACTCGGTTGTACTGGGCGGGTGACTTGAGTAAATCAAGCAAAGCCGATGATGANGCCTTGGCGATTGGTTCGCGCTTTTGAAGAGGCCGCTCTTCAGCCACCAATCGCCAAATGCGACCGTGTGATTTGTCTCGGGAGGGATGATGAAAATCAACCTCGCCGTGGTCAATGATGGGATTATACCAGTCAACCACATAAACCGCTCCATCAGGTCCCATCTTGATATCNACCGGCCGAAAGGAACGGTGACTTGAGTGAAGAACAGTTTGAACCTCACGCGCAATGTAACCGCTGCCTTTTTCCTCTAACTCATAGCGAACGGTGCGATTCGCCCGAAAGTCGTTGGCTAAAAGGCTACCTTGCCAGTTTTCGGGCATATGTTTTCCCGTAACAAATTCTGCAGCTGTATTTTTGGGTTTACCGGGAATCAACCCTCTAAGCACACGATGAGCTCCTACAGCAGAGGGAAAAGCGGCACCGGGAAAAACATAATGCGGCCCTGAACCACCAGCACCGTCAGTCCCAAAAGATTGNCCCCAATAATCAAAGGCAAAACCCCATGGGTTTACCATCCCNACCGCGTAAGCATCGAGCNTTTCTTCATCGGGGCGGAAGCGCCAGATGCCACTGCCATTCATACGCCTCGGGCCATGCACCGTATCCACAAAGGTGTTAATATAGATTGACTGAGTAAAATAAAGATCACCCCACGGAGCCCAACGCAGACCATGGATCATGTGATGGACATCAGCATTACCAAATCCAGCGTAGATCACCCGCCGCGACTCGGATTTATCATCACCATCAGCATCAGCAAGGAAGATGAATTCTGTGGCACTGCAAACGTATGCACCACCTTTGACAGGCATCACTGAATGGGGGACCGTCAACCCCTCAGCAAATACTGTGTGTTTGTCAGCCACTCCATCCTGATTAATATCCTCAAGAATGACAATCCGNTCATTAGGTTCGTTCCCGGGTTTAATGTGNGGGTAAGTGGTGGANGTAGCTACCCACGCCCGCCCACGTGAATCCCAATTAAGATTGATGGGGTTTTGAATCATCGGATTGGCGGCAAAAAGATTAAGCTTAAAGCCCTTGGGCACCGTGATAGCNTTAAGTTCAGCCACCGGATCCGGAGCAGGGATATTTTTTGGCACCTCATGGTCTGGGTAATTTCGTGGGGCTTGCCACTGCTCAGAAACCCGTAATTCGTAACGTTGAATTCTTGGCGCACGCACCTTGGCGATGATTTCCTCCTTACTCGTGACCAATTCATCAAAGTCTTTCATTTCCTTGGCCAAATGCCCCATCTCATGGCGGCGAAAAAGGAAAATGTAAGCCTCGTTAATGGGGCGAAGTTTGTGGCGATAAAGCGCGTTTTTTTCCACGGTCAATCGGCGCAGTCGTTCGGCCTGACGAAAGTCCGGTCCCGCCATGATAATTTCATCTTGCTGCCCGATAGAAGCGAGCTTCTGCCCATCATGCCATAATTCAGCCCCCTTTATTTCACCTGAGGCAAGAAATGGAGAACCCGTTGCAGGCAAGCGATCCATCGCAAGATCAAATCTCAGCCCCTGCTTGGTTTTTACCGGAGCCCCAATCACTAAAACTTCCGCCTCAACCTTCAATTGGCCTCCTTCGCCACCGACTTTAAAGCNCAACGATTCGGTAACTCCCAGACGGTGGGCTAATCTAGCGGAGAGTTGTTTATAACCCTCTGGTGAAAGATGTAGAGCGTCTTGATATTCGAACTCCTTCTGTTNTTCGGCATCATTAGTAAAGAGATCTATCCCAATATGTTTACGCTTGGCCGCTAATTGAAGAATGAATTCGGCTGCTTGCCCAAGACGCCTATTCCTGGACGTAGGATCAGAAAGCGTCCGGGGCCATTTCTTTTGGGGAATCGGCGTGAGCAAAATCAATCGGGCTCCCTTCAACTCGAGTTGTGTAATCAACTTTTCGTAGCCCGATTTAAAATCGTTCATCTTAGCCTCAGTGTCGGCAGAGGCAGCTTCGGCCCCATAGCCCACAATCAGGGTGGCAGGATTTGCTTCATCAATGTGTTTCATCATTTTAGTGAAACCAAATCCTGCCTCTGCTCCGGGCGGTTTCCATGAGCGCGTATTCCGAGCTGAGCCGAACTCGCCTCGTGCAGTACCGAAGACGTCGTCAGCCGGCCAGCCTACGTTACGAAAAGTCAGGTCATGATGCGGCCAACGAGACACTACGGCTGCCTCAAAAAAACCGTGGTCCTCCATGCCATGAATCAAGCTCCCCCCTAATAACACCACCCGATGCCCCTTGGCTTTGGGGGTATAAGTAATGGCGTTAGCTACCTCTCCATCAAAAGACCAATGCGCAGCGAGGCCTTCAGTCACCGCCTTCGGATCAGCCGAAGCCAACTTGACAATCTCTTTCTGGACGAGCCCTCGGCTGTAAATGCGAAGGTCATCGATAGCGCCCTGAAAATGTTCCCCACTTCCCCGATAGGATCCAATAAAAGCCGGGGTGTTATTGCCACTATTTAGAGATCCACTAATAGGCTTATTCCCGATCGGTTTTCCATCCACATAAAGAGCCACTGCTTTTCCGTCAAAAGAGACAGCGATATGATGCCACTGACCATCACCCAAAATCTTGCGATCAAAAGGAGCTCCATACTCAACGTAGCGACCATTAATCACAAAGCCGCACCAAACACCCCAAAAAGCACCTTCCTGACCAATAGCTAGTAGTCTACGCGCACCATCTTCTTTGCGGTAAATGCACTGCCAACCGTTGGTGATCTTCTCAGGTTTAATCCATGCGGCAATTGCGGTGCCCTTGGTCGAACGTAAGGCCTCGTAGTCCTCAGCGGTGATAACCGTTCTGCCCAGATTAATCGCCTGACCAATCCTGCCTTTAACATAATGTGACTTACCCTTAACTGTCGTTGGCCGAGCTATGCTGCTCACCTTAACCTTGCTATTAGAAACAGTGAAGGTGGCTGGTTTACTCCATTTACTTAAAGTACCCTTCTTATCCCATACACGAACCTTCCACCAAACTTCTTGTCCTGGTTGCAGGACAGAACCGCGGCAGAGAATATTTGATTGCCTTACTGAACGACGCTTGCCGCTATTCCATAGATTACCGACATCANCCCCNAGCTTTTGTGGATCACTGGCNACAAGAATCTGNTAACCAGCCTGACCAGTCGCTTTCCAGGAAAAGGAATNCTCGTGAAGGACCANCCCAAGAGGATTATTGATCTCCNTGGCTACCAATTGTTGCGGGTCAGCCGGCGCGGCCTGCAANACAGGTNCGAGGAACAAGACCACAGCAAATATCAAGAGGAAGTGCTTCATTCGGGTAGCGTACGTCAGCGCNATCACCGGTCAAAGCCGAATTGCTGCAGGCTTGTACTTGAGGGAGATTTCGCCAGACTCAGTCACATGACCACGCTTTCCCGCCGCCAAATGATTGCCTCCTGTGCTTCAGCCGGTATAGCCGCCCCTTTTCTCTCAATAGGCGCACCACCCAAAATCAAAATTACTTCTACCCGCGTCGTTAGCCTTCGCCCCAACCATTACCATGGCTGGCCTACGCTAACCCGCCGCCAAAATGGGGAGTTACTTCTGGTCTGTTCAGGTGGCCGCGAAAGTCACGTTTGCCCTTTTGGGCAGGTGGAACTCATGCGTTCCCAAGACAACGGCCAATCATGGAGTTTCCCGCGTGTATTATTAGATAGCCCCATTGATGATCGCGATGCTGGTATTCTCGAAACCGCCAAGGGGACTTTACTAACCACCACCTTTACCTCCAATGCGTATGATGAGTTTTATCTCAAAAAAGGGTCCCATAAAAATTGGCCTGAGCAACGTCGCAACCAGTGGCTAGCCGCACACAACCGGGTACCCGCAGCTGCCCGAAAAAAAGAACTGGGCACGTGGATGATCCGTAGTACTGATGGCGGCGTAACCTGGAGCCCACGCTATGACTCTTTGGTAAACAGTCCACATGGCCCCGTGAACCTGAAGGATGGACGCATCCTGTACGCCGGCAAGAACCTATGGCGCGAAAAAACCTGGATTGGCGTGTGTGAATCCAACGATGACGGCCAATCATGGAAACGTCTTGCGCAAATCCCCACGCGCAAAGGTGATGACCCCAAGGATTATCACGAACTGCACGCGGTGGAAAAAACCAACGGCAACCTAATCGTGCACATCAGAAACCATAACCCGAAAAACAATCGCGAGACTCTTCAGNCTGAATCAAAAGATGGCGGCAAAACATGGAGCGAACCCCACTCAATCGGCGTGTGGGGCTTGCCTTCACACCTGTTACGCCTCAATGATGGTCGCCTCCTGATGAGCTACGGTCATCGCCGTAAACCTTATGGCAATCAGGCACGCGTGAGTGATGACCACGGCAAAAGCTGGAGCGAACCCATCACAATTTCCGGCGATGGGATAGGTCACGATCTTGGTTATCCAACGACGGTTCAATTGGGTGACGGTTCACTGGTAACGGTGTGGTATGAGAAAATGGCCGGTAGCTCACTGGCCGTACTCCGCCAGGCCAAATGGAAACTGAGTTAAAACAGTCAAAATTTATTTCTTTTTAACGACGGCACTCGGCGCGTTCTTTCTGGGGAACCATTTGGCCAGCTCTTTCTTTAACCCAGCGTATTGGGGTTGGCCGGCAAGATTGGTCCATTCATTGGGATCGCTCTGGTGATCGTAGAGTTCCTCAGTTCCATCTCCATACCGGATGTAGCGCCACCGGGAAGTCCGTAAAGCGTGATTTTTGCGCCCATGAGTGGTGAGTGCAGGCCGATCCCACTTTGCCTTAGAATCAGCCAGTAACCGCACCAGACTTTGACCCTCCAGTGCCTTGTTTTCACCCAGACCGCAAAGGTCGACAAGGGTGGGATAAATATCGATGAGTCCCACAGGTCTATCCACACGTGTGCCGGCTTTCGTACCTTGAGCCAGCACCTTGGAAATTCCCTTGGGCACCACGAACATGACCGGTGTGCGCCCAGCTCTTTCCCAAAGAGTAAATTTTCGCCAGTGCTCCTTCTCTCCCAGGTGCCATCCGTGATCAGTCCAGAGCACAATGATGGTGTTGGATGCATGCGGGCTTTTCTCCAATGCGTTAAGCACGCGCCCAACCTGTTCATCGGCGAAGGCAATGGAAGCCAGGTAACCGTGCACGGCCTTTTTCCACTGGTTATGTTTACGCACCTTGGCGTGGTCCCCCTGTGGCTTGGCCATTTTTAAACCGGCGGAAGGAACGTCCTTAAGGTCATCCTTGATGGTGGGTGGCAGTTTGATTTCGTTTTCATTAAAAAGATCGAAATATTTCTGGGGCACGTACCACGGCAGATGCGGCCGATAGATACCACAAGCCAGAAAGAAGGGTTTATCGTGTTTACGATTTAACTGATCAATAATCCAATCAGCCACCTGATAGTCACCCATTGCCTTGGAGGGTTGGGCTACCGGCCCCCAATCAAAATGCGCCGTTTTAGGAATGCCATTAACCGGACGCTGGGCCGGAAGGGGATCGTTGGGCTTATTCTTTTTCTGATCGGGGAAATAGGTCTGCCATGAGGTAGGATCGGGGTATTTTCCATGATAAATCTTTCCTGCACCGGCCGACCAATAACCATGCTGGGTAAAATGCTGAGGTAACGTCACCGCCTTGGGCATCGCCGGCCGCCACGGCTGCGAATTGTGATAAACGCCACTGGTGGAAGGTAGAATACCGGTCATGAGCGAGGCACGGGAAGGATTGCACGAAGGTGCTGTACAGTAGGCACGGGTAAAGAGCACCCCCCGCTTGGCCAACTGATCCAGATTTGGTGTGCGTGCTTGTGGATGACCCCCAAGGGCTCCTATCCAATCGTTCAAATCATCAATGGCGATAAAGAGTACATTGGGCTTGGCTCCCTCCANNGAGGCGGCCCAGCAGGCCATAAGAATTGAAANAAATATCCGTTTAAACGCCATGTGACGTTTGAATTATAAGGGGCTAGTCTGATATTGGCTACCTCTACTTTGGGACCACGGCACGGGCAGNCNGGTCCCCGACTTTGAAATAGCCAAGTGCTGNACCCGCTTGNGCTCCTTCAGCTTCGGCNATCANCCATACCGCGCCCGGTCGGGTTTGTTGTGCAAACTGTGCCCCNGAATCAATCAGTGCATAAGACTTGGGACCGCCAGCGCGGTCCATCCAAAATAATTCCACCTTCCGCTTACTCTGATTGATGAACACCACATCAAAGGGATTACCATCAGGTTTTGATGGTGGCGCCTTTGCATCCCCGGCCAAAGGTTTCCATTTCAGTGCGGGCAACGTGTCTACTTTCGGCTTCACCAGCTCGACAAATTTTTTTGGAGCCAGTGCGCGAAGGCGTTCCAAAGTTTNCAGATATTTTTTTTGCCCTGCCAAATTACGCCATTCGTATGGATCGGTCTTAACATCATAAAGTTCTTCTCCACCTTCGATGTAACGTATGTAGCGCCAGTTTCCCCTACTCAAACCAAAACTACCTGGAGTTTCCAAGTAAGTAATAGCCGCGTGGGGCCAGTCCTTGTTTGGATTGGCTAACAAAGGTAAAATACTTGGACCGTCATGAACCTTACTGGAGGGAAGACCAGCCAACTCCAAAAGTGTTGGAGCTAGACTGAGTAAGCTAACCGCTTTGGAACAAGTGCCCGGTTTTGTTCCTTGAGGAAGTCCACGGGTTCCTTCGGGTACACGGACAATTAAAGGAACACGGGTGCAAACACGCCACGCGGTAAACTTCTGCCAATGTTGTTTCTCCCCCAGATGCCAGCCGTGGTCAGACCATAGTACAACGATGGTATCTCTGGCGTTGGGTCCTTTTTCAAGAGCATCCAAAACATGACCCAGCATGGTGTCGGCAAAATAGATCGAGGCCAAATATCCCTGCACCGCATGCTTCCATTGTTTATGAGCACGAATGTGGGCGAAGTAACGGTTCGGCCCTCTTCGTTTGCCTTGGTCAGGCAAGTCTTCCAGATCGTCTTCCCGATATCCGGGAGGCAGCTGAATTTTCTCAATGGGAAATGCATCAAAGTATTTCTTTGGTACAAACCAAGGTTCGTGTGGTCGGTAAATTCCACAAGCAAGGAAGAACGGTTTATCATGTTTCTTCAGTAGCTGTGCCCCAACCCACTCAGATACAAGATAATCTCCTCCAAACTCCTCATCAGTAGCATCCAAAGGCCCCCAATCAGTTTCAATATACTGCCAAGGACCACCCCGCGGCAGACTCACCGGTCGTTTCTTGGGATATAATGTCCTTGGAAAAGGATTCTCAGTTTTTTTGTCGGGGAAATATTCATCCCACGAACGCGCATCAATAAAATAATGCAACATCTTGCCGGACCCGCCAGACCAATAGCCTGCTCGGGAAAAAGTTTTTGGCAACAGCTCTGCTTCGGGCAACACCTGACGCATGCTTTGTCCATTGCGATAAAGACCTGAGCGATGTGGAGAGATTCCTGTAAAAATTGCAGAACGGGAGGGGTTACACGCCGGAGCCGGACAGTGTGCATTGGTAAAGAGCACGCCGGAAGCTGCCAACCGATCCAGATTGGGAGTAAGCGCCTGCGGATGACCACCCAGACAACCAATCCAATCATTCAAGTCATCAATTGCAATAAACAGTACGTTTGGCTTGGCCGACGAAATTGAAGCGGACCAAAACGTAACCAACACTAAAAAGAGTATAGGTCTCATTTTTTTCTCGAGGGCTTGTTACGATGGCTACGCGGGTAAAACTGTTTGTGAAGCTCAAGTAATCTCGCCAACTCCTTAATGGGTGTCTTGTGATCTTCCACTCGAATATCAATAAAGCGATCATTGAGGCCAGCATACCCCCCCTTATCCCTAACCACTACTAACGCAGCGGATTGTCGACCGCGTTTATCACCCCCTGCAGCCTCTGCTGCGGTCACTGCTGCAACCAACCAGTCAGCAAGTTGACTGTTTGGTTGCTTGCGAGCTTTCTCAAAAGCACTGGCCATATCCTTAACCACTGCTTCCCCGGTTAAAATATTTCCTTGAGCAGCGTAATATTTACCCACTTTGTGACCAGCCCATGCATTGCAACGGGTGCCGGTAAAACTCCCGGCACGACCTTTAGCATCCACCATTCCAACCTGTCGCTGTTCACGTCCGGGGTCACCATCAGTTAGGATCTTCAAGGCCTGCTCCGGGGTTTTGCCTTCAGCCAACAATTTTAGTCCATTTGGCCCGTAAGTTGTATTGGCATAGGATTGCGTGGCCACCGCTCCTACTCCAGCCTTAGCCCACGGAACTACCGACCCCACTCCAAAAAATTTACTCTGCACCGCAATCCCCAAATCTCCCGTCGCTGGATCGAACGCCACGATTGAATAAGTAGCAATGGGTTTATTCTGAGCACCCAAAAGACCGGTCAAAAACGAAAAGCTTAAGAGGAAAAAACATAAGCGTTGCATGCAAATAAGTGTAAATGACTCTCACTGATTGAAAAGGAATTTGCCTTGGCCAGCCCAAAAGGTAAAAGAAGGGCACGCATGAATACTTCTCTCAGGGATAAATGGGTTTTCATCACGGGTGCCTCAGCCGGTTTTGGGGCAGAAGGAGCACTACATTTTGCCCGGGAAGGAGCGCACGTGGTTATCGGCGCCCGTAGAATGGAACGACTGAAGACAGTTGCTGCAGAATGTTCAAAGGCTGGCGCCGCCTCAGTACATTTCCATGAACTGGATGTTGCCTGCACCGACAACGTAAACACATTTGTCGATTGGCTAAAAAAGCTCACCCCCAAACTGGATGTTCTGGTAAACAACGCCGGTGGTGCCCATGGCATTGATACGGTGGCTGAAGGTAAGGATGAAGACTGGGAAGCGATGATTGAATCCAACTTTCTCGGCCTCATGCGTGTAACCCGCGCGTGCCTGCCACTCATGATGGAAAACCCGGGGAGTACAATCATTAACATTGGATCCATCGCCGGCCGTGTCGCCTACGAGGGCGGCTCAGTTTATTGCGGAGTAAAAGCTGCCGAAAAACAGATCACCCAATCACTTCGTTTGGAACTAAATGGAACCGGCATACGGGTAGGCACATTGGACCCTGGATTAGCCGAAACAGAATTTTCCATGGTCCGTTTTAAGGGAAATCAAGAAAAGTCTGACAAGGTGTATGAAGGCCTTGATCCATTGGTAGCCCAGGACATTGCCGAGGCTATGATCTGGATAGCCACTCGCCCTCCTCACGTTTGCATTGATGAAATTTTAATCAAATGCACCGCGCAAGCTGCCGTGCACAAAACTCACCGCGAAAATAGCTAGGCCGTTAATGGACCATTATAACGAACGTTTTGGTGGGATTGCCCGGCTTTATGGGACAACTGGTTTGGCCAAACTACGCACAGCCCACGTGGCCGTGATAGGTGTGGGTGGAGTCGGTTCATGGACCGCTGAAGCCTTGGCCCGTTCAGGCGTAGGCAATATCACCCTGGTTGATCTGGATGAAGTATGTGTCACCAATACCAACCGACAGATCCACGCATTAGACGGAGCCATCGGAAAAACCAAAGTGGATGAATTGGCTGATCGTATCTCCCAAATCAATCCGGACTGCAAAGTCATTACCCATCAGAAATTTTTTACTGAGCAAACCGCCGAATCTATTTTGAAGGACGACTTGAGTTATCTGGTCGATGCGATTGATGGACTGAGTAATAAATGCCTGCTTCTTGACGAATGCAGGAAACGGAAAATTCCCGTCATCACCTGCGGCGCAGCGGGAGGCAGACGTGATGGCACCGCCGTACGAATCACCGATCTAACACGAGCCAAATACGATAAGCTGCTTTTCAAAGTACGCAAGCAACTGCGCCAAAAGCACGGATTTCCACGCGGCACCAAGAAATGGAATTTGGCCTGTGTATTTTCTCAGGAGCCCGTGATGTACCCACAGGCTGATGGCACCGTGTGTGAAGTAAAATCGATGGAGGAGGGCTCCGTAAAACTGGATTGTGATAGAGGCCTGGGGGCTGCCACACAAGTCACCGGAGCCTTCGGATTTGCCGCAGCAGGTTATGTGGTTGGGGAGTTGGTTTAAAATTATCTTAACGTGGATGCCATTGTAATCTGAATTTAGATCAGTTCCTAATGAAATCCACTTTATCTAAATAGAGAATTTGCTGCTTGGAACCGATATCGAACTCAAGACGAACATCCATTATAGTTTCAGCGTGGTGAGTATAGAGCATTGTATAGGCACGAGGTTCTCTACCAATCGTTATCCACCCGCCATCGGTTTTAGCACTGTCATAGATGGGCCGCATATTTTTAACATCCTTTAACATGATCTTGATGCGGCCTTTTCCATCTTCGCTCGCTGCGATAAAACTAATTTTGTAAGTTTGGCCTTTGATTAAGTGGAGTAAGGTTCTGTCAGGAGCCCCTTTGTATCCACGCTTATTTTGATAGGTTTGCAGGTATAATTGACCTTCCGCGTTAGCGGGCACATTCAGCTTTAGCATGCTGATCCCACTAAAAGCTCCCTTCCCATAGATATATTCTCGTGAGATCTTTGTTGAGGTCAGCCGCCATGCGTGATCCGGCCTGAAGAATTCACCATTGATGACCTGCGATATTTTCGGTGACACCGTTGGCTTCACTCCAGTTAGCTTATCCAGCACTACCTGGTTCCAACCTGTTTCAGAATTAAAAATACCAAATGCTCTCTGGTTATTTTGTATTCCCGTGTACCACATACTTCCAATGTTATGGGCTGCAAATAGATCAACATGGTGATCCAACCACATGCCCAAATCTTGATTGGTACGCTTTGGAAACAACCAGCAGCCCCACTCGGTAGTAATGATTGGAATGTCTACACCGATTCTGGTTTTCCAATTCACAGCATTTTTTACTTCCTTTGTGATAGGATTTTTCCATTTCATTTCCTCGTTTCCAAGCCTCATGGTCCACATCGAAAAATTAAGACCATCCTTGTGTCCGGGACTATAAAAATGGATCGCTACACCCGTATTTACGTCATCATAAAACCCTTTACCCTTTCCAAATTTATACGTCAGGTATTGATCAGTCACATAAGGGTACAAGAATTTAGAATCATTATGGCCGGGTGGTCCGATTAAAATTGGCCGATCGGGGTCGACATTCCGAATGGCTTGCACAGCAGCATTGTAGAGCGACATAACTTTCGTCGCTCCTTCAGCATTTTCAAAACCGATACCCTTAGGTTCGTTAAGTATCTCGAAAACCAGATCGTTTGGGTACTTTTTCCAGACTTCGGTCAGTTTTTTCCACTTATCTACTATCTGTTGCTCTCCCAATTGTGGGTTGGTTGACCAAACAGAAGAGCCCCACAGGCAAACCACGATGGCCAATTTATTTGAGAGAGCATCTTTAATCTGTTTTTCGGTAGATTCGTAATTTGCGTGAACTGGTAGAAACACCCGAACCGAATCAAAACCAGCATCAACCACCGCTTTAAAATGTGCCGAATCATGCTGGATTTTCGACCAAACCCCACTGTCGCTATGCGCCGTATCAATATTAATGCCTTTATAGAGCTTTTTGAAAACCGGTGCATTATTGCGCGACTTCGCAGTTGGTTTCTCCTTACAGATTCCATCCAATGGCATGCATATTGAAATAATCAACAAACCCATAAAATTTGGAATCAGCAATTTCATCGGCGAATGACGCGGACTCGATGAGTGTTGGTGTCTCCAACATAAATGACCCCTTGTGCNTCCACAAAAATGCCGTGNAGTCGATCCATACGGCAATGCAAAGGCGCTTTACCTTCGGGACCATCGCCTTTTTGGCCGTCGCCGGCCAGGAGTTCCAGTCGACCTGTTTGCCGGTTGATCATCCGCACGCTGTGGCTCTCAGTGTCGGCCAAATAAATATTTCCCTTTGGACCCACAGCAATGCCTTTGGGTCCGGACAACGTCGCGGCCTTGGCCGGGCCACCATTACCGGTAAAACCTTTTTTCCCAGTGCCTGCTTCGTGGTGAATGGTGCCGCGCCGAAGATCAAGCCGATAGACGGCGTTTCCTTCGCGGAGGGCAAGCCACATTTGGTGTCCCTCAAAATCAATCGCCCGCGGCCCGTTGAGCGCAACGCCCTGGATCGAGGCTCCGTCCGGCGTGAGCTTGCGTTCGCCCGTGCCGGCAAAAGTGGTGATGCGGCCGGTTTTCGCATCCACTCGCCGAATGCGATGATTACCGATGTCACAAATGTACAGGTGTCCGGCAGGCCCAAACTGAATACTGTGCGGCCGATTCATCGTGGCTTTCGTGGCTGGACCGCCATCGCCGCCAAAACCGCGTTTGCCGGTACCGGCGATGGTGCGTATGCGACCTGCTTGGGCACCCACTTGGCGCACGAGATGATTTTGCATTTCCACAAACACCATATTTCCTGCGGCATCGAATCGGATTTCGTAAGGTTCATTTAACCTCGCCTGGGTCGCCGGGCCTCCGTCTCCGCTGTAACCTTTTTGCCCTGTACCGGCGACGGTGGTAATGGTGCCGTTTGGATCCACCCTGCGAATAACGTGATTGTAAGTGTCACAAATATAAAGCCCCCCGTCGGGGCCCTTGAGCACGCCAAACGGGCCCTTGAGCCGGGATTCTGTGGCCGGACCGCCGTCGCCGCTATACCCGGCTTGACCAGTGCCGGCAATGGTGTGAATGGTGGCCGCCCAGAGTGTTGGGGCGAACAGGAAAATCCAAAGAATGTGCATGGCTTTTTTTGACAGGCTAAGGTGGTGGCGAACAGTCTGTTTTGTTGCCACTACTTAATACACCTCAAGTAGTTCCGGGGCGAGATCAGTTTGTTCGTTGGGAGAGTTCCTTCAACATCTCTAATAGGTTGCGCGTAAGGAGCGTGGAGGCGTTGGGGAGAAAACGCGAGGTGCCCAGCCAGGTTTCGTAGCCACCCAGTTCATGTTGATTGGGTGGTGGCAGATAGCCGTAACCGCCATTGGCCAGCTCGATCAAAAACGTATGCGGGAACGGACTTTTGTCCTTGATCTCCAAGCCAATCTCCACGAGCACCTCGAAGGGCATGGACACAATCGCCTGATCGCCAATGCGGATGGCTTGTATGATCACCTTCTCAGTCCGCAGAGCGTCCGGTGCTGCAAACCGCAACGTGTGCGAAGCGTAGGAACTGGCTTTTCTGTGGATCAACTCACGTTCCTTGACTGACAGCGCAAGGATTTTACGGGCCTTCGCTAACTCGAAATCACTAGGAACACGATAGCGCAACTCAACCTCACGCTGAAGCATGGCGATGGGAGGGCTATCGTAATAGGTATCGATGTTCTTTACCGCCCGCCAAGCAGCAGTAGCGGTCTTGGTGGCAACCACGCGCACCTGCTCGAAGGGCGCGCGCGGCGGGCGTTTGCTGTCAAAGTCGATGTTGTTGATGTCGCCGGAGGCGCCGTTACTCATCATCGCCACAAAGTTGGACGGCGGATTCAGACCGCCGACGCGGTGGGGCATGATGCGGGCAAATTCCCCGAAATAATCAGCTGAAGCCATACCCACCACACGGCCGTCCGCTTCGGTCACGCGCGGGATGCCGCCAACGTAATGCAGAGCGTAGTTGGCCACCAGCCCCAGCGGTTTGCCACGGCGGTTACGGGCATAGATCACGCAAAGCTCGGGATCAATCGGCCCGGCCGGTTTCACAATCGCATCGCGCGGTGGGTTCATGCGCACCTTGTCCTGAATCCCCCAGGGATTAGGGTCCATCCGACCGGGCTTGAGATACCAGCGACGGTTATACACTTCACTCGCCTCCTTGGCCGATCCAAACCCTACCTTGGCTGGCTCCAGCGATTCGATGGCCTTAATGAGTGCCTGCTGCAAGCCTTCGCGCCGTGTTTTTTCATAGGCAATACGCCCGGGCGAGGTATCGCCACCCTTGGGTGCGGTGTGTGTGTGTGTGGCGGCGATAAGCATGTGTTCTGGCTTCCAACCGGTTACCTTGGCGGCGGCCGCCTTCGCTTCATCACACATCTCACGGCCCACACCGATCGCATCCATCACCGCAATCACCACCCGACCCTCTCCGTTTTCAAAGGCTACTGCACGTACATGCAGCGGATCATGCACGTAGGTGGATTTGCCCGATCGCAACTGAAAGGGTTTCACCGTCGGCGAAATATCCACCACCGTAGTGCCAACCCGAAGGCCATCGGCCTGCAGGGGGAGGGTCATGAGGAGAAGCAACAGTGAGGTGAGGAGGTGGTGGCGGTGCATAGAGTTGGGTTACTTTTTTAATTGGTTTATTCCACAGGCTTACTCCTTTGGATAATCCTTTTCGCGAAGGCTATTAAGTACAGAACTTTGCCATGTCCGTAATTCCCGGGCCATTCTGGTGGTGAGCTCAGGCTTCTTTTTGGCAATGTTGGTTTCTTCAGCGGGATCAGTTTGCAGATCGTAGAGTTCGGGAGTGGCGTCAGCCTTGCCGGGGATCACGAGCTTGTAGCGGTTATCCAACCAGACGCGCGCACCGCCATAATCCGCTTCTTCAATAGGTGGTTGGTGGTAATTACGAAAGTTACGGGTGGGAATGTTGCCCATTAACTTCACTAGCGGTGTGGTGCCCTGTTGTTCCTCAGCCGTGAAGTAGGGCTTAGCCCCGTTACGCGTGGCCCGGCGGGTATTAAAACTCCAGAAACCGATCGGCTCAGGACGTAACGTCATTTTTCGGGACACAAGTGGTGCCAAGCTGATCCCGTCTAGTGGGCGCTTGGGCAATTCCATACCCGCCCACTCACACACCGTAGGCAGTATATCGCTGGTCACGCCGTTAACCTTACTGACACGACCCTTCTTAATCTTGGCCGGCCATTCGATGAGTCCCGGCACACGGATCCCCCCTTCGTAGACTGACCCCTTCTCCTCTCGAAAGGGCGTAACCACCCGGCCATAACTACGCGGACTTCCGTTATCACCACAGTACCAAAGCACCGTGTTATCACGCAGGTTTAATTCAGTCAGACGCTTGCGCAACTTGCCAATCGCACGGTCCATGGCAGTGATCTCCGCATACCGCTCACGTAACACATCGCGAAGCGGTCTTTGTGTCGGCCGGCCAGTTTCATTGGAGGTTAGCCGTACTCTACGTTCCGCATACTCCTTGGGCAGGTTATCATATAGTGCCAGATCTTTCGCCAACCCGCTGTAGGGCTCATGCGGTGAGCCAAACCACACCACTGCAAGAAACGGTTTCTCCCGTTTCCGAGCGTCTTCTATGAATCTTAAGGTCTCATCAATGGTTACCTCCGAGCCCTCGCCTTTGATAACCACCGGAGGTCCGCCATTGCGGGAGAAAGGCGGGTTCATCTCATAAAAATTATCGTGCGACACGTATTCATGAAACCCCATCACCCGGGGATTGGTGGGCGAATCCTTTTTGACCGGCCCCAAGTGCCATTTTCCGAAATGCCCGCAATGATAACCGGCCTTGGCCAACAGGTGGGCCATGGTGATTTCTTTTGGTCGAATGGAGTAGCCTGGCGTGAACGTGCCGTAGCGGTTGGGGTGGCGCCCAGTCAAGAAACTGCCGCGCGTGGGTGAACAGGAAGGATGNCCGGCATAAAAATGATCCAACCGCAGACCCGTACGGGCCATCTCATCAAGCACGGGTGTTTTAAGATGTGGATGGTCGTAGTAACCGGTCTCAGCCCAACCATGATCATCACCCATTAGGAGGATAATATTCGGCTTGTCTGCTGCAGCCACCGTGAAAGCGGAAAAGACAACCAGAAGGAAAAAAAAGCGCATGATTATAAAAAGGTTTATTGGTGAATTAATGCGGATAAAGCTTACTTGTTATTTCCCTTAATAAGCTTCCTGGCGGCTTCGACATAGCGTTCGCCAAGCTTCCTGTACCCTTCAGGCCTGACATAATGAAGGCTGTTTTTTTCACCGTTAAGATCATCGGTATCCACCCAACAGACACGAGGATTTTCATCAGCCAACTTCATTTGCACCTTGCGCATTTCCTCCCATTTTAGGTTCGAACGCTTCTTTAAACCATAATCGCTCAGTCGACCGATAATGACATTGATATCCTTACGTTTAAGATCCTTTTCCAATTGCCCCAGAAGCCCTCTAAAGCTCTTGGCATAGACATCAACATTCCCGGCTTTGACATCGGCTTCTCCCTGCATCCAGATAAAGGTGACACTCTTAATTTTAATCCCGGCCGTTTTCTCTTTTATATTTTCAATCAGAGAATCATAGAGCTGACCGGTTTTCTCAGGCTTCTCCCCTTCACCGGAAATCCACGCCTTATACCATTTTGAGATGGGTTGACCTCCTTCAGCATTCTTGATGATGATCACGTTATCGGCCCCATAGGCAGCTTGCACCGCAGGAGTAAAGAATTGCTTGTGCTGGAAACGCTTCATATTTGACTGGCCAGAAAGTAGAAAGAGATGTTTGCTCTCATCCTCAGCAATCATGAATTGGCAGCTTAAGAACAAAAAAATAGTTAGAACTAGGGGTTTCATTGCTAAAAAGAATCGTGCCTGACAATTCTAATTCATGGAAGCCCAGAAGGATTGTTTGATGGCATTATAATGACAGGGAGGATATGTTCGAGCTTCGCCCCAATTGAGAAAGGGCGATGTTTTATGCGAACTTTTATTTTTATCTTTGGCTGGCTATCAGCCGGAACATTTTTTGTAAGTGAATCATTAGCTGATTGGCCTCAGTTTAGAGGACCCAATGGAAATGGTTACCTTGGAGAATTAAATCACCCTGCTCAATGGTCCATGAAGAAAAATTTAGCATGGAGCCAACCTGTCGCGGGCGGAGGCTGGGCTTCGCCAATCATCGTTGGGAAACGCGTGTTTATTTCGACAGCAGTGGATTCCAAGAACACAAAGCCACTTGGACACGCTGGCGGCGTTCGCAATATGCGAGGCAAAAAGCCAACTGAACCTTTTGATTTCAAACTCATTTGCCTTAACCTTGAAGATGGCTCTACCCAGTGGGAAAAAAATATTGCGCAAGAGCAGCCCAAGTACGCAATTCACCCATCTAACACTTACTCAACTGAATCTCCCGTAACCGATGGAAAACATGTCTTCTGCTATTTTGCTACGATCGGAAAAATTGCCGCCGTCAGCCTGAAAGGAAAGTTAGTATGGACAGCTAATATTGGTGCTTTCCCAAGTGGAAATGGATTTGGAACAGGCAGTTCACTCGCCTTATCAGAAGATACTTTATTTATTCAGTGCGATAATGACAAAGATTCGTTTGTCGTGGCACTGGATACGGCTACCGGAAAGGAGAAATGGAAAAGAAAACGCTCCTCAAGAACCAGTTGGTCCAGCCCATATATTTGGAAACACGAAAAGCGCACCGATCTAGTCATTTGTGGCTCTGGAACCGTTACTGGCTATGATCCNGNTACTGGTAAAACTAATTGGCAGTTAACAAATACACGCTCGGCATTTACGGCCTCGCCCGCATCAGACGGAAAATATATTTTCCTCGGNAANAGTGGNCCCTTCAGACANGGNCCACTAATAGCTATTGGCCCAGAGATCTCAGGANAACCAAGGCTTGATACCAGCAAATTACCCAAGGGCGTTATTTGGGCGAAACTACGCGGAGGCCCCGGCATGTCCTCACCAGTTGCGAGTGGTGATTATATTTATGTTTGCAGCCGAGGTTTTCTCTCTTGTTACAACACAAAAACAGGCCAGCAAGCCTACAAATCTCGNTTACCCAGCAGCAAATCCATCGCAGCAAGCATGTGGGCTGATGATAAGCATGTCTTTCTAATGGATGAATCAGGCAAGGCATTTGTCGTTAANGCAGGCCCCGAATTTGAGATTGTTGGTGAAAATGATTTAGATGACCTTTTTTGGTCAACCCCCGCAGTAACAACGGGAACTTTNCTGNTGCGCGGAGCCAACAAAATCTACTGCATTAGGGAAAACTAAAACCCCAATTTTCAGGAAACCCTTTTTNACATATTTCTCGCGGGAAGAAATAAGGAGCAGTGGGTTACGAATTCATGACCCAAAGTGTATAGTTAAGGTATGAAGCAAAACCCACCCACACTAAATAGGGAGCCAAAAGGTAAGCCGCTGTCGAATTAACACGCCAAAAAGTAATCATNGTTATGATAATGGCCAAACCAAGAAGCAAAATATTAATCAAAGCTAACTCCGGCTTATGCAAACCAAAAAATAAAGGTGTCCACGCAGCATTCAAAACAAGCTGCGTAACAAAGCATATCAATGGTTTTCGCTGTTCTCCCCAACCGCCACGCCTCCATACCATCCAAACAGAAAACGCCATCATGAAGTAAAGGGTTAACCAAACGGGGCCAAAAACCCAACTAGGGGGATTCCATGAGGGTTTATCAAGGTTTGCATACCATTCGTCTGGCCGGATAAGCATTCCCGTAGATGCGGCGGCAAAACAAATTAAAATCCAGCCTACGAGCCCAAGCAGTGGGGATTTAGACCTATTGTTCAATTTTTCATCAACGGTTTCCACTGCCGTTTGAATTCTACCTCCCCAGCCGAATTCATCAAAGTCCAGAAATGACGTGAAGAGATCTGGGTGATGGCCTGGGTTTTACAATGAAATAAGTACTTTTAAGAAAGCGGGCTGTACTTTATAAATTTGAATACCTTAAGCACCTCCAATAATTATATGTTATGCACCGTCGACAATTTTTAAAAACCGCACTCGCTTCCACTCTGGCATCATCAACCGCCTTTCAAGCACTAGCCTTGGGGAAGAACAACCGGTATCGCAAGGAAATCGGAATACAACTCTACACCCTTCGCAATCAACTCAAGGCAGACCTAACAGGAACCCTTAAGAGTGTTGCGGATGCCGGATACAAGCAGGTTGAAACTTTTGGTTTTCCGAACGCGAAGGAGATGATCAAAACGTCGAAGGATTTCGGACTGGCAGTCAATTCCTCCCATTTTAACTGGGAATCGGTGACAAACCCCGAAAAAAAGGGAGTTCCACCGTTTGTTGAAATTATCAACAAAGCAAAGGCTGCGGATCTTGACCATTTGGTCATTCCTTATGTTCATGCCCATAACCGAAAGTCACTCGATGATTACAAAAGACTTGCTGAAAACTGCAACAAAGCTGCAGTAGAGGCTGGTAAATCAGGTATTCAGTTAGCCTATCACAATCACGCTTTTGAATTTGAGCCCTTAGAAAGCGGCCGGTCTGGTTTTGAGATTTTCGTCAAAGAGTTTGACCCATCTATGAAATTTGAGCTGGATGTATTTTGGGTGGTAGTTGGTGGAAAAAATCCGGTCAATCTAATCAAAAAGCTGAAAGGACGCGTATCACAGTTGCACCTAAAAGACCTTAAAAAGGGTCTGACCCTACCAAACTATGGTAAAATTCCTAATGATGCTTTCAAAGAGTTAGGAAGTGGCACGATCAACATGGAGCCAATCATTGAAGCTGCAGAAAAAGCTGGAGTAGCTCACTGCCACGTTGAGCAAGACCATTCCCCGGACGCTATAAAGAGTATCCGGAGAAGCATCCAATATTTAGGCACGCTTTAGGCGCTGAGGAGTGGCGGGGTCAAAGCCCAAAACACATCCCACTCTTTTTTCAGGTTGCCCCATTGGGAATCCTAGGATTTCTGGGATTCCCGTGATTTGTTTCAGCAGACATCCGGAAAATTATTTAGGGATGCCAAACAGCGTTTCTTGCAACCTCTGCTA
>PBEJ01000046.1 GCA_002719595.1 Verrucomicrobiales bacterium | reverse complement strand
CACGATCATGAAGCACTTCCTCACTGACCGAATGACTCATAGAATCACTGAGCGAATCCGTATCTTCCGCATTTGCACGATCTATATTTTGGGAAGGCTCTTCCGTGCTAGATTCACGTAATAGGGTTTCGGCCGGGCCTATGGAAAGCCGAATGTCCCTCAAAGGGGCGTTAGTTACAATGTTATCAATTGCCTTAACCATGGGTTAATCACTTTCCAATGAAATCTCACCTTCGGATTCAAGCTGACGAACTACATCAATAATCCCATTTTGAGCCGACTCAATCGCCCGCATGGAAAGATTATCGGGTAACCCTTCAATTTCGTCGTTAACGTTTTCAGCGGCGCGCTTAGAAAGTGCTCCCAACATAGCATCACGTAAGGTAGTGGTAGCCGCTTTAAGGGCAATTGCCAACTGGCCAGCATCCACCTCGCGCATGATTTTTTGCATAGTCTTCACATCCAATGTTTGTAGATCGTCAAAGGTGAACATCTTCATTCGGATTGAACGCACCAAATCCGGCTGACGTTCATCAATATTATCCAATAGCTTCTTGCGTTCATCTTTGGCCATGGCATTCAATACAGCCGCAGCCGACTTTTCACCTCCGGTCTGGTTAAGCGCACGACTGACCTTCTCACCGACTTTAGCAGAAAGAACTTCTCCCAGAGTCTCTACTACTTCAATAGGGGTAGACTCCAATGTCGCAAGCTTCTCTACCACAATCTCCCTTTGCCTATCAGGCAAGGTCATCAAAACCTCTGAGCCCTTGGCAGAAGATAAATAGCTAAGCACCAAAGCAATAGTTTGAGGATCTTCCTCCTTCATCAGGTTGCTAATGGAAGTAGCATCAAGATCAATAATCTGCTGCATGGTCGCCACACTGGTACGGGCAGTGCCTACACGACCGATAATCTCAGCCGCCTTGAATAGTCCTACCGATTTTTCCAACACCGAACGGGTAAAATCAACTGAACCGCTGATGCCACTACGAGCTTCAACCGCCATTTCGGTAAATTCCTGCAGCACCGCTCCTTGTTGATTACTATCCAAAAGCGGCAAGTTAGCCATTTCACCACAAACGAGCTCACGTTCGTTATCATCGAAATTCTTTAAAATTTCGGCCGCCGCATCCTCACCCATCACCACCAAGAACGCGGCTAGCTTTTGGGAAGCACTCAGCCTAAGTTCAGTTGTTTTTTCTCCTCGAGCCATAACTCAAATTTATCAAGGGTAAAATTGATCTCAATCCTCTCCACTACCTTTAAGCCAACGACGAGCCGCTACAGCCATGGTTTCAGGACTTTCGGTAATCATATCACGCAACACTTCAATATTAACTCGTTCCGGTTGGTTATCTTTTAACCCAAAGTCCATGATCAGCTTCTGTTTCTCTTGCTCAATCACTTCCACATCATCTTCAGTTGCTTGAAGCAGCTTCAATCGCTCACGTTCTTCGTCACGAGCAGTTACCAGTTGCTGAATAGCTGCCGGGGCTAGCTTGATCTTGCCATCACGTGCTTCACCAATGGTCATCTCGATATCCTCTAAAGTCATATTATCGGTATTAATCTCCACGGGTCCCGCCGATCCTTCAATAGTAATTGGTTGACCGGCCGCTCCGCCGCTAGTTCCGCCGGTCGCATCGCCAGCTCCTCCAGCCGCTCCTGCCACCCCCATGCCTGCAGGCGCACTCAGGGCCGCACCCCCTGGAGCAGCCACCATACCGCCACCGCCGAGAAGTTGGCCAACGGGTACTCCAGTCTGAATAACATCATCATCACTGCGCCTAACCAATTTTACAAAAGCGTATAATGCACCGGCGCCCAACAGTACATAGAATAAGTTTTTCAAGATATTGGTAACCATATCTTTGGTAGCTGCCGAACTCATCTGAGCCTGTGCTTCTACTAGATAAGCACGATTAAAAGTCATTTCAGCGACCACAATATCATCCTGTCTAACGGCAGTAGGTTCTGCATGAAGCCCAATCGCATTTTGTACTATGTTGGTAAGCTGAGCCATGGCAGTAGCATCACGCGGGTCTGTTCCCGCATTCACAAGGACAGATGCCGTAAGACGGCGAATCTCACCTGCAGCCTTCACCACGTTCGTTGTCGATCGGCTGTTATCGAAGGAAATAGTGCTTTCGGTTTTATTTTGGCCATTGTTAGTTAAAGCGGAAGCGGTAGAATTTGTACTAGTGTTTGCGTTAACCGGAGTTCCCACAATACCGCCGGGGGACGGCTTAGATGTATCGGTAATCTCAGTCTTCTCCATTACATTGTTGGTTACAGAGCCTGTTGGATCATAGATTTCTGAAGTATGAGTAATCTGATCATGATCCAACTCAGCGCTAACAGTTACTCTCACCTGATCAGGCCCTAGGACACCCGTCAAAATCCCCTCAACCTTACCTGCTAAGTAAAGCTCCAGATTCCGCCGGGCAGCCAAATGATTATTTGCCATAGCCCCGAATGAACCACCCTGCTCGTTAGCAGACAGGGTGTTACCAAAATTATCGACCACTGAAACATTATTATGCTGCAAGCCAGGAACCGCATTAGCCACAAGAAAACGTATAGAGTTAACTGCTTCCCGATCAACCATTCCTTCTTGGCGCAGATTAACCATTACTGAAGCAGTAGGTTTTTTGCTATCATCAACGATTAAACGAGTTTCAGGCATAACAACCATCACGCGGGCACTGCTTACCCCGGAAATCATGGAAATGCTTCGGCCAAGTTCTCCCTCAATCGCCCGCTTCTTGTTAACCTGCTGAACAAAGTCCGACATACTGATGGTACTCTTCTCATCAAACAATTCATAACCCTTTCCATCGCCTGAGGACTTCGGCAACCCTCGACTAGCAAGAGTCATACGCAAGCTGTGAACCCTATCCCGGGCCACTTTTATACTGGTCCCACCAGCACCAGCTTCATATTCGATGCTATTTTCCTCAAGGTAAGCTACAATATCCCCGGCATCCTTGGGAGCAAGCCCCCCATAAAGCAGAGTGAAGTCAGTGCGACTGGTAAAAAATACCACCACCGCGAGAGTCGCGGCCACAAGTAAGCCTGAGGCAGCCACAGTCAATTTTTGGTTCACACCCAATTGAGACCAGATGGTCATTAATTGCGCGGCTAATGCTCTAAGTTGTTCCATTGTTCGATCCGTCGATTTGGGGTTAGCTTAAAAAAAGGATTATATCTGCATACGCATCAGATCCTGATATCCTTCCAGTAATTTATTGCGTACTTCTACCATGAGTTGGAAAGCCACTCCGGCCTCCTGCATAGTAATCATAGCTTGATGTAATGGTATTTCTTTACCTGAAATTAGGTCGTTCACCGCCTGAGAGGATGCAAGCTGCTTCTGATTTACCTCTCCGACGAATTGATTAAGCACGTCTCCAAAACCTGCACCCTGTACACTTCCAGATGCCAGTGTTGATTGGGTGGACTCAACTTGTCCTGTCTGGGTAGCTTTTTGAATTTCACGGGATTGCTCCACAATAGCACGTTGCTGACGGTACATTTCCGTCAGCCCCTGTGCTGCCATGGGATTCATTTGGACCGGAACCATAATTATATCTTATAAAAAGTTTTTAGTCTCACTTACCAATATCAAGCGTTTGCAACGCCATTTGGCGCGCCGTCCGAATGATGGCCAGATTAGCTTCTGTTGCTCTTGAAGAGCTGATTAAATCAGCCATTTCTTCGTGAACACTCACATTGGGAAATTTTACCATGCCCGACTCCGGATCCGCATCCGGATGCCCTGGTTGGTAAACCAACCGTGCTGGACGCGTATCTTTTTCGATCCCAGCCACACGCACCTCCTGAACGGCATTACTTGGGTCAAACTCATTCTTAAGTATCGTCTCAAAGCGTACCGTTTGGCGCTGATAAGGTCCGCCATCGGGAGTGTTTGTCGTATTTGCATTGGCAATGTTTTGCGCTATGACCTCCATACGTACTTTCTCAGCCTGAATGGCCGAAGCAGCACTATCAGCTCCCGGAAGAATATTTAGATTCAACATAAATAAAAAATTTAACGGGTTGTAATTGCGGATCTAAGCTTACTTAAGCTGCCAGTAATCATCTGGGTTTGGAGTTTATGGGCCACCATGTTCTTTTGCAGATAGGTTAATTCCTTTTCCAACTGAACCGAGTTGCCATCACGGTTTTGCGCTACGGCCATGTCATCAACAGAAATAGTAGGCTTGAGTTGTTGAACGGATTTAACCCCACCACTCTGAATGGCTTTGGACAGTTCCGACGCAAAAGCGGGCGATACGTCTACCCGTTTGTAGTTGGGAGTTTCAATATTCGCCAAATTGCTGGCAATTGCCTCCTGACGCAACACGGTCGCATCCAGCATCTTTTTGACGCCTTGATAGTTGGCACTGGCGAATAATCCGTCGATCATGCAACGCGAGCAGCAATACCCATGCCATTCAACCTATTAAAAGGAACATTAATAAAAATAGTGTAAAATTGGTTTTTTTGAATTTATCTTATAAAAACCTATTATTTAAAACGATTAATCAATCAAAAAATACTATAGACATAAATTTAAATAACTTAATTTTTATGTTTTTATATATTTTTTGGTATTTTAATTAAAATTTAAATTGGCCCGACATTTGCTGCTATTTCGCCCGAAGAGCTGTGCGCATCAATTGATGTAGGCTCAAAAAATAGAGCAGCAATGAAACCGCAACTGCGTATTGTAGTGATGTTATGCCTGGGGTTAATCCCGCAGGTACAACTATTTAGTGCTCAGAAGAACGTTCCCCAGTCAAGCGGCAGACAATGGGCATCAGAATGGCTTCTAAAGACTCGAGCGAAATACAATCCCGNATTNCCGGTAAACCTTGCAACNACTTTGCCTAAAAGAGGTCAANATTTGCCAGTCCCCACCTCGCGATTTGAAAANCCTCTAATCACGGGACCTTTTGCGTTGTTAGTAAATCTAGCGGCNGCTGCACCCGGTCTTCCAACGCCTANCAATTTCTCTTACTGGCTAAAATATGAGGCCGACGATGATATGCGGAAACGTTACGACAAAATTATTGGTGATCTCAAAAATTATTTCATTGGGCGAGGGCATACCGAGATCAATGCGAAGCAACTTGCTGAAAGACTTTTTCATGCTAAGTCAGAGATTTATTATCCATTGGTTCATCATCAATCACCCAACTTAGATGGATTGAAACCGAATCAAACCCGAAATCCCTACAGTTTGAGCACCATCTCCAATACTGCTTCGGACAATTATAATCTGGGNCTAATGTGTCAAAAGGTACGCAACTACGAACAAGCAGCTCAACTTTACCTCCAAGCAGCCAAAACCGGTCATGCTCGTGCTCAAGCAAGTTTGGCTTATTTATACGAAATAGGCGAAGGCGTACCCCAAAGCCCCTCTCAAGCAGTCTCATATTATACTCGAGCAGCCCGCCAAGGACACGCTATAGCTCAGTATAATCTAGGGAGAATTTATCAAAATGGCCTCTCTGGAGGGGAAAAACCAATCGCGCCAAATAGCAAACAGGCCGAGTTCTACCTTCAACGCGCCGCCGCACAAGGAGTTGTAAGTGCCTATCACCAATTGGGCATTCTATANTATAATTTCGGACTTCAAATAAATGCAAAATCACTCACGGAAACGGAGTTTCAAGAATGGGACACAAATGGTGACAAAGTCATTTCCGCGCAGGAGAACCGTTATTTACGGGATGCACACGACCACTTCTTACTCGCGGCACGACGGAACTATGGGCCAGCCCTTCATGCGTTAGGCATTATGTACTTACAAGGCCAGGGAGTCCCGGTTGATCCAAGTAAAGCTAAGTTTTGGCTGCAACAAGCTGCCTCTTACCCACAGCCTGATTCCCATTATAATCTTGCCCAACTTTATGAAAGTGGCCGAGGAACGAAACAAAATCTGGCTCGAGCTTTCATGCATTATCAAATTGCAGCCCGTATGGGGCATGCCCCCAGTCAATACAACATCGGTTTATTCTATTATCAGGACCGAAAAGCCGGAACTCTTATCAGTATAGATGTGCCAGAAGAATTCGCCCAAAAACACCCGGAGTCAGGGATTATTGAAGAAATGATATCACTCAATCCACAGAAAAATTCAGTGCTTTCTGATGCCTCTGCCCTTTACAGAAAAAGTAATCCAGACCCGTCATTTAGAACTCTGGACATTTACGTAGGCGACACACACGCAAATTTTGCCTTACAAGTTCTTAGGGAATTAATGGTTAAACAATCCGTTTTTAATAAACCAAAAATTTCTACCCTCGGCGAGGATGATCCTGTTCAGGCAAGTGCCTGGTGGGCGTTGGCCGCAGAGCAAAAACAGCCTGCTGCTCAACAGGCTTTGGCATTAGTCAACAGCGTTTTAACCCCCGAGCAGATTCACTTTGCCAGAGCTATTGCCCAAGCTGAAAAGAAACTCATGGATTTACCTTCTCCGCAAATCCCGGTTGGAAAAGAACAAAAGATAGAGACATCCAGAGTCGTCGACTGGGGCACTGGATTTTTTGTTTCTCGGGACGGATACGTCGTTACAGGAAAACATCTGGCACGAAGCGGCAATCGCTTTCAAATTACCACTGAAAACGGATCCTTTCCTGCANGAGCTGTCCCAGCCTCAAGTGATCTTAACCAATATTTACTTCTCAAGATAGAAGGGGATTATGACTTTCCTGTCCTTTCGATCAGTTCCAGTCATAGTACTCGATTACGGGATCCGGTTAAGGTCTTGGGTTATCAAATGGCTGAATCAAATTCAGGGCCACAACCAATTCCTGCAAGNGCTACGACTCTGATTAGNGGCATTCTGGGCGCCCAGGCAGACCCCAGATTTTTCACTCTTAACACTCCTGTTTTAGGAGACCAATTCATTTTTCAATTCGAAAAGTACCTCGATGACGACAAAACTAAAAACAATGCGACCGTTGCTATTAAAAATAATGAACTGAAACTGAGTAAATTACGGTCTATTACTCGAGAGCGCCTACTTCAAGCCTTCCGAACCNCACATCCTCTGTTAAGCGCAGTTGACGTAAAGATTGGATATGAACTGGCTACCGATCTCTGGTATGACAAAATCAATCATAAATGGCTCACTAAACCAGATAACCAAAATCGTGCTAAAAAATATACTGTCGGGAGCTGGATTGCTCTTGATAACAATTCAATTCAACGTTCCCCCCACGTCTACAAAATAAAAAAAGATCTGTGGTATGATTCGATTAATCATAAGTGGCTAACTGAGCCAGATAACCAAAATCGAGCTCAAAAATATACTGCCGAGAGCTGGGTCACTCTTGATAGTGAATCAATCCAACAATTACCCCCTGAAGAATACATATCAGAGTACCATCAGGCACTTTTAAGAGTGGCCGTACTACCTGCCATTGTTTCTGATGGAAAGAAATTCAAACGCCTCTACCAAATCATTGAAGATAAATTGACCAGACCTGCCATNGGAAAAATACCGTCCCCTAAATTGGAAAGATTTATTATTGATGCAAAGTTCAAAGGCATTGATCGCTCAAACGGATTCCGTGGAGCGGCCCTAGTTAATTCACAAGGGCAAGCTATCGGCCTTTATTTCCCGAGTAGCCAAAACCGATCTCCTGATGTATTTCAGAATTTCAGCTCGTATCATCGTTATATTCTCAAAAGCGACCATCTCCTATCCTACCTGAATCGAGTGCCGGAGGTAAATTATCAGACCAAAAAGTATGAAACGCCNNAAAATGANCCCTCTGATTCGTCCTCACAAAATCTCGAAGCCTACTTGCTCGCCAAAGCNCAGGCATCTATGGTACTAGTGGAGGTGATGGTTGCACCGGAAGGAGGAGCGCAATGATCCGTTTGGGGACACTAACTGCGGGCACAATGGGTTTTTGCACGGTTGCTGTACTAGGCCTGATGATGGGCAAAGAATGGGGACAAACTCTACTGGCTTCAATTATAGCGTCACTTGCTTTCGGACTTATGGGAAATTGGTGGATGACTTTATGGCTACGTAGTCTGATGTCCGCAGAAGCGGAACGGAGTAAATTCGAGGCAATAGCCGCACAAAATGCAGCCGCAGCTGCAGCTGAACGCGAAGCTGANCAACTTAAGGAGGCTAGCTGAGAGCCTTAAAGGATCCTAAAGAATGCCCCAAACAACTGCCAATCCAGAACAGCAAAATGCCCACGGCGAGGATCGCCCCACACAGGCTAAGGCCGCAAGGGCATACCAAAAAGTAAAGCTAACAGAGTCGACAGAAGATGAGTTACTCGACACCTATGCAACTGTCATCAGCCAGATGGTCCATCGTTTTGTTCCTCTGGTTCGGGTCACAGTAGACGTGGATGACCTTAAAAATATAGCTAGCCTTGCCCTTATTCAAGCTGCACATGGCTTTGACCCCACGGCGGGAATGTCATTTGAAAGCTATGCACGCATGCGTATCAGAGGGGCAATACTCGACGAAATCCGGAAATCACAACCCCAATCAAGAACCGTATATTCCCGACGCAAAGAACTGGAGAATACCATCGAAGCGTTGCGGATAGAGTTAAATCGACAGCCCGAAGAAGAAGAAATCGCCGCACGTCTTGGAACCACAATCGAAGGATACCGTGCGCTGCTGGATAATCTGCGCCCAGTAATTTTCGTTCCTCTCCATCAATTAATGGAAGGGGAAGACGATTTCTCACACGCCGACAACCAATACACTGCCGATATTACACAAGAGGATCCAGGAGAAAGCACAGGGCGAAGAGAACTTCATGAACTTATTCGTGACCGCATTCAGCAACTTAGTAGGCAACAGCAAAAAGTGCTGTTACTTTTCCATTATGAAGGATTAAGAATGAAAGATGTAGCTGAACTATTAAATATCAGCGAGTCACGGGTTTGCCAAATAAACACTGAAGCTGTTCTCTCATTGCGGAGTTTTTTAATGAGACAGCAACGAACAATTTAAACAAACAAAAGGAAAAACAATGCTAGTTATCGTAGGATTCATCATTATCTTTGGCGGAGTTTCCGTCGGGTTTGCCATGGCGGCTGGTGGCGGGAGCGGCTTAAACTTTGGTGCCGTTGGCAGCCTATTCCACGTAAATGAGTTTATCTCACTGGGCGGAATGGTAATCGGGAGCATGGTTGTGATGGCACCCATGAACGTACTAAAAGGCGTTTTTAAACAGGCTCTTGGAACCCTTAAAGGAGCCCCTTTCAGCCAAGCTGATTATGAGGAGCTATTCCAGTGCATGTACGAGCTGTTCCAGCTGGGCCGTAAAGGCGGAATGATTGCCCTGGAGGAACATGTCATGAATCCAGAAGCAAGTGCGCTTTTTCAAAAATACCCAAAATTTCACGGCAACCACCACGCGCTAGAGTATCTTGCCGATGGACTAAAGCCCATCGTTGATGGCCGAATCAAGCCTGACCAACTAGAGCCCCTTATGGCCAAAAGTCTGCACACCATGGAAGAAGAACATCACCAACCCGTAATGGTTATGACGAAGGTGGCCGACTCCCTTCCCGCCTTTGGAATTGTGGCGGCTGTGTTGGGNATTATTGTTGTTATGATGTATAAAATTGGTGGGGANACCGCCGTGGTTGGGGCTGGAATTGCAACCGCCCTTGCAGGTACATTTTTTGGTATCTTTGGATCTTANTGTATGGTNGCNCCCCTGGCGACTAATTGTGATTTTAATGGACACGCAGAAATAACTTACATGAAGGTCATCAAGTCTTCTGTAATCAGTTTTGCCAACGGACTTCCTCCCCTTGTTGCCTGTGAGGTAGGCCGTAGAGAGCTCGGCGAGGACGTACGTATGGGATCAGGAGATCTTGAAACACTACTTAAATCAGGCGGCGGGTGATCTAGATATATTTTAACCAACCCTAATAAATAAAGGAACAAGCACTATGGCAGGCGGTGGAGGAGGAGCATGGAAGGTAGCGTACGCGGACTTTGTAACCGCGATGATGGCTTTGTTTTTGGTACTTTGGATCTTGAGCCAAGACGAAAAGATCAAGGGAGATGTGCAGCAATATTTCCGCACAAAATACCAGTCAGCCACCAAGCAGTCTGTGGGGATCATCCCCATCGAAAATGCAGACTTAATCCGCGCCAAANGAGCTCATTTCGATAATGCTTCAGCCATCCCTCTCCAACAAGTGAGAAGACTCAACGAGGACTTGGTTGAAGCATTTGTGCAACAACCCAACTTTATCGACCAGAAAACCATGCAAATAAAAATGACCGAAGAAGGTTTACTGATTGAATTTTTTAATGACCCAAGTCGCCGACTCTTTCAAGAGGGCGAAGCAAAAATGACCCAATATGGACGAACCATTTTTCGCATCGTTGCCTGGACGCTAGCCAAACATGATAACCGTAAATCCACCCTAATTGAAATTGAAGGACACACCAACAAGGACTTTGAGTCAGGCGAAGAGAATGAGGACAAAAAATGGACTGTCTCAACTGACCGCGCATTAACCGTTCGCAAATTTATGTCCGAAGAAGGCGTAACGCCGCAGCAGTTTAATAAAGTTTCGGGACATGGGAGTAAAAGACCTCACTCAAAATTTCGTGACAGGCCTGAGCACCCTTATCACAACCGGGTGAGCATCATGGTGCGTCCAGGGCAAGTAAGTAGCTAAGATGAGTAACAGTAACTTTATTCCTCTTGGAGACGGGCTAGACGCTCGTAAATCTGCCGAGTTCATAAGCCACGCCGGTGGTGAACCGGCCCCAGAAAACAGAGCCGAGGAAGCGAAGCCTGTCACNCCTGCTGAAGTAATTGATTTGGATGGTCAAATAAGAGAAATCCTGTTTGGCAAAATTGCGGAAGGCTCGGTTGAAGAAGTTATGGGCTCGATCAAAACTGCCATCGCAAACGCTCCTGCCCGGGTAGCACTACCTGAAATCAAGCTTCAGCCCTCCGGAGGGAGTCTTCCTGAAGAACAACCCACCATTGAATTTGAACGTGAAGGCGACACGGTAAAACGCGTCCAAATCAACTGTTCCTGCGGCCAGTCTATCCATTTAGACTGCGTCTATTAGTTGATCTTCTGGCATTTATCCTGCTGTGAGTACTCGGGGATTTGCGAAAGCCCCCTAACTGACAGTTATGGATTTAAATGTATCAGGTTTAGCTTCCGGGTTTGACTGGAAAAATATGGTGGACCAGCTCACCAATATTGAGCGGGCACCCCAGCGAAGAATGCGGTCTGAACAATCCGGAATCCGGACAAAAAATGAAGCCTTCACGCGCTTAAAAACCGAGTTAACTTCCCTTAAAACAGTATCCGAAGAGCTTAAAAAAACTGACTTTTTCGATACCCGCAAAGTTACTAGCAGCGAGACTCATATCTCTGCTTCCGCCGATTCAGGCACCTCATCTGGCGATTACAATTTTGAAATATACCAACTCGCTTCTTCAGCTAAACAACTGGGAGGCACTGACGTTGGAGCTTCGGTGAGTTCCGGTACGGCCATGAGTTCCACTGGATTTTCCATACCCGTTACAGCGGGTACGATAACCGTACAAGGAGTNCAGTATACTGTCAGTACAGATGATACCCTCGCAGAAACTTTAACAGCAATTCAGTCCGCAGTTCGAACCGCAGCTGGAAATTCAAATTTTTCATGTTCCTATAATTCTGGGACAGACAAGGTTACCTTTAGTGACAGTTCTGATAATATCATTATCGGTAGCGCCACCGACTCCAGCAATTTNCTCCAAGCCCTGCGCCTTACAGCTAACGGAACCACCAGTATCACCAGTAACGAAAAATTGGGGGGGATCGATGTAGGGAAAACCCCAGCAGANGGCAACTTTTCTGGCGGGGCAGGCGCAGCAAGCGGCTCGTTCAAGATCAATGGCACTTCGATAACCTGGAGTAGCACCGATACCATCGCCGATATTATGGGCAACATCAATAGCTCTGAAGCCAGTGTTTATGCTAACTATGATCCAGTTAATGATCGCTTCCTATTAACCAATAAGACAACCGGCGACATGGGAATTACCCTGGAAGANGTGTCGGGAGATTTCCTGTCGAAAACTCAATTACTGAGCACCAATAATGGAGCTCTTTCCCGAGGCAAAAACCTTCTATACAAGGTCAATGACAATGGCCCCTTGGAAAGCCAAACCAACACAATCGACCAGAATAGCTCGGGAATTCAAGGACTAGCGGTCACTGCTACCAAGGCTCAAGGTGCATCAAAAATTAGTAGCGTAGATACTTCAGGTGAAACGATAACAACTGAAAATTCACATGGCTATAGCACTGGAGAAGCCGTCACCATTTACAGCCCAGGAACCGTTCCCGGAGGGATTTCCACAGGAACCACTTATTATGTTCGAACTCTCTCAAGTGGAAGCTTCTCCTTGCACACCACTAAAGCAGATGCCGAATCGGGAAGTAGTGCGGTCAACCTTACAGGTGCTCAAACCGGCGACGTGTACTTTCTCAATAGTAGCCCGCAAAAATCTACAGTTTCAGTTAAATCCGATGACGAAACTATTAAGAACAAAATCGGAGGATTTGTTAGTCAAATAAACAAAATTCAGTCACTTATCGGCACCATGACCGCAAGCAGCACTTCCACCGATGGAAAAGTTACCTTAGGAGTGTTGGCAGGCGAATCGCTGGTGTCCATGACCATTACCAGCGATCTTCGAACCAAAGCTATTGGCGATGTTACCGGACTCACCGGCTCGATCACGCGATTAGAATCAATAGGTTATAGTACCAGCGGTTATTCCAACCAAATTACCTTATCAGACTCTGCCGCTTTAGATACCGCCCTAAGGGAAAATCAAGGGCAGGTTAAATCTTTATTTACCACCACCACACACGGACTGGCCGCAACCATGTATACCTACTTGGATACCCTGCTGGACGACGAAGGAGCTCTGGAAACCACCCAAACTAATCTAACTAACCAGATTAAATCCATAGATGAACAAATTGCAGATCACGAAAGACGAGTGCAAATGAATAGGGAAACATTGATCCGGGGCTTCGTAAACATGGAACAGGCCCAATCTAAAATTAACAACGACATGAGCTTTCTCATGTCACGCTTCAAATAATCTGAAATGAAAAATATGATACTACGCTATACTTTTCTAGTCGTTTTACTGTGCGGCGCGACAGCCTGTAAGCAAGTAGCAAAGCTAAATAATGGAGCCTATGTCGGCCCATTTTATACGGTAGGCAACGTCTATGAAACTTTGGAAGGATTGGAGCCTCACATAAAACGGGTGGCGATAATGCCACTTACCTCAGGACGGGGAAACCGAGACGCCGAACGGGGAGTTCCTCAAATGCAGGCAATATTAACTGAAGAATTTTCGCGCAATAGAATTTTTGACATTGTCACTGTTACTCCCAACCGTATGCAAAGGATGTTCGGTAAAAAGGCGATCTATGCTGATGAACCTTTACCTCATAATTTCCTGCAAACCCTACAAAGACAAACTGGATGTCAAGCCGTCCTTTTCACCGAATTAACCACTTTCAGAGCGTATCCACCTGTAGCGTTGGGATGGAAAATACATTTATTCGACCTAGAATCTGAAAAACTAATTTGGGCTGTAGATGAGGTTTTTGATGGAGGCCAAAGCCCGGTTGCCAATTCACTGAGAAGGCATATCCGCAAAAATCATTCCACTCACAACTCCGCAGCGACTGAATTATTGGTTTTGGACTCTCCCAGAGAAATGGCCAGATATTCACTTTCTGAGTTAATTGGGACCCTTATGAAAAAAAATCCTAAAGAAATTACTGAACTTGCCGAAGCTATAGACAATCAGAAGGTTCCCGAAAAAACAGTAGAAGTGGGCCCTCAACCGGCTCCCTTGGAAGAAGAGGCACCTAAAGACGCAAAAAAGCCGGCAACTCCCCGTGAGGAGCCTAGTGAAATATAAAAATTGTTGATTTTTGGCCAAAATAAGGCAATATTAGCAAAGGTTATAGAATGAAAGAAGTCAGTCTTAACGCATCGAGACAGGCGCAGGGGCCAGCTAAAATGGCTCAAGCGCAAAGCCAGCAGTCTGCCTCTGTGGATATGGTGGTGCCGACTGATGCGATGGAGGCCAACCTTACAAGATCTCCGGATTTTACCCGGGTTGAGGGTGACGTAGAGGCGCGTTTTGACCAAATAAAAGATCGATTGCGCGAGTCGGTGCAGGCCGACACATATCCCCCAGCTGAGGCAATAGACAAATTTGCAAAGCTGATAGCTTCAGAAATTGATCAGGCCGAATAAGGCCCACCTTCCCAGATATATTCCCCTTTCTCTAAGCGGCACGAAATTTGCTCTGATAAAGGGCAATGGATAGCGCTAATAAGTTGAACGCTTATCGAGCTAATGCGGTAGGCTCAGCCTCACCCGAGAGCTTGGTCGTCATGTTGTACGATGGAGCTATCAGGTTTTTAGGCGCTGCTCTACGCGCATTCGAACACGACGATCCTTTAGATTTCAACCTTACGGTACACACAAATATCACAAAAACTCAGGAAATCATCAGGGAGCTGAACCATGCTCTTGATCTGGAAAATGGAGGAGAGCTAGGCCAAAGCCTTACCAGTCTATATTACTATTTTGATCAAAGGCTCCAAGAAGCAAACATCAAAAAAGATCGTGCTATAATCGAGGAGATCCTATCACGCATCAGCGAACTACGCGACGCGTGGAGTGAATCACTGGAGAAACAAAAAAACTTGAAGCANCAAGCCGGTTTAAGCCCTGAAAAAAACAACTCTCAAGTANTAAGTGAGCCAAGCGAAACNGATGGCCANACCAGTCTATCTCTTCTGGGCTAAANAAATGAATCCTTCAAATACCACTATTNTACTTAAAGAGTGGCTAAGGCTTTCCGAGCATGAATCTGAAGCAATTGCCGAAAAAGAGTGGGGCNTGCTTAACGATCTCCTTGACCANAAAAGTAGAATCAAAGCCTTGCTGGAAGACTACAGTGGCGACGACTTTTCAGAAGCTGACAAGCTACTGGTTAATNAACTAATCATGATCACAAAGCTGAATCAAACTCTCCTCCAGTCAGAGATGGATATCGTGAATAGCCGAATCCAAAACGAGAATCGCTCACTCAAGACCATGCGAAAAGTCGGCCGGATATACGGATCCCAAAACGGGAACTCCTACTGGCATTCTTATTCCTAAAATACGTTTTTTTGGGGGTTTTTTAGTTTAATTCACCGCAGATATTCCAAAGTTAGGTGGCATACAAACTGCTGTGTGATTGAGGAATGAATGTAAGTTTGTATCAGGCTGCCGCGGCATTAGAGGGATCTATGCAACGCCAGGAAGTGATTGCAGAAAATCTTGCAGCCGCCTCAATCCCCGGATTTAAGCGCAACCGCGTAGGCTTCAGTTCAGTTAATGCCGAAATGTTCAACAAGGCATTAGATCAAGCTAACAAAAGTGAACTGCGGTTTATGCTACCACGTGTTACTGGATATATTGATTTTCAACAGGGCACTCTAATGCCCACCGGAGATAACAAAAATGTCTCAATTGATGGCCCTGGTTTCTTTGGGGTAAATGGACCCAATGGAGCCGTCTACACGAGAGATGGCTCATTCCACATCGCCAGTGATGGCACTTTGGTCACCAAAGAGGGTTATCCACTACGACAAGCCGGTGGCGCTGCCAACATTGTCATTAACACCAATGATTCAAACCCNGTAACTATCGATCGAGATGGCAATGTCAGTCAAGGTGGCACCCCTCTCGGCCAATTAGAGTTGGTTCAATTCAGCTCTGATGACCTTAAAAATTTAAAACGATTAAACGCCGGATATTATAGTTCTGAGGGAGTAACCCCTTTACCTATCAACTCTGAAGAAACGCGGGTTGCGCAGGGCTTTTTAGAGGGTTCAAACACCACTCCCACCCATGAAATGGGGGAACTGATGTCGACCTTAAGGCACTTTGAGGCAAATCAAAAGATCATGAAAATTCAGGATGAAACCCTTGGCAAAATGATCCAACAACTCGGAAACACTCAATAGGATACCAATCATGTTACGCGCTCTATATTCTTCAGCTTCAGGCATGCAAGCACAACAGATGAATCTGGATGTGATTGCAAATAACCTGGCTAACGTAAACACCACTGGATTCAAAAAATCCAAGATCGAATTTCAAGATCTACTTTACCAGACTGATAGATCCGCTGGAGCAGAATCAGGCGCAGGGAATCAGGTCCCAACTTCACTTCAAGTTGGACATGGTTCACGAGCCGTTGCTACTGCGAAGGTATTTTCAGCAGGTGAAATCTCCAGCACGGGGGAAAAAATGGATCTTGCCATCCACGGAAATGGGTTTTTCAAGGTTACTTTACCTGACGGGAGCAATGCTTTCACCCGCGATGGCGGATTCAAACTTAACAGTACTGGAAATATCGTAACTTCCGATGGCTTACCAGTTACTAGTTTTGCCGGAGTCACCATCAGCCCCGAGGTCACCAACGTTTCGATAAGTCCCACAGGAGTTGTTTCAGTAACTCAAGCTGGAACCACCACCACAGCGGGGAATTTGGTGCTATCACGATTTGCAAACCCAGCAGGCCTGGAAAATATCGGATCCAACCTATACCGAGAAACCCCATCATCAGGAACTGAACAAACTGGCGAACCTGGTAACGCTGGTATGGGTTCAGTACAACAAGGATATCTCGAATTATCCAACGTGAAGGTAGTTGAAGAAATGGTAAACCTGATTAAAGCCCAACGTGCTTATGAAATTAACTCCAAGTCCATTCAGGCAGCCGATGAAATGATGAGCATGAGTAATCGACTCCGTGGTTAATCTAAAGCAATTGTTATGAGAAACTTAATCTATATTTTACACTTCAGCCTAATCGTTGTGGCGTCTGGAGCAGACGCAACACGCGAGGTAACTTCAGCCAAACTTGTTCCTCTGGTCGCTGAAGCACTGTCTAAATCTTTTGAGCTTGATCAAGGTGAACTTATTTTGGAGCCCACTCGGGCAATCAACTCAATCCCGATACCAACTGATACGGCAAGTGTCAGCATTGAGCTAATCGCTCAACCCTACACGCAACCGACTGCCTTTATGAAAGCACATTATAGAGTGCTAGCTGATGGCAAAGCAATGGGTGAGCAAGTCAATTTTTTTAAGGCACGATTGATGAGGAATGTTTGGGTCACACACAAAATTGCTCAAAGAGGAAAAAATTTGGGAGAAATCAAGCTGCTCAATAAGAAAACCGACACCATTAATTTAAGGGATAGCATCTGGACGGGTAAACCAGATGAAACTCAACAATTGGTTACAACTGTTTCAGCCGGCTCCATAATTTTGGAAAGACACTTGCGNCGTACTCCCGTCATTTTTCGNAACCAAACCGTTGATGCAGTATTGCAACATAAAGCACTGGAAATTCGCCTGCGCGTTTTAGCTCTGGAAGATGGAGCNCCTGGGGATCTAATACGGCTTCGTAATACTCGATCCTCCAAAGAGTTACGCGGCAAGGTGGTTAANAATCGTGAGGTAAAGGTAACTTACTAGAATGAACAAGAAGACTCTTATTATCAGCTTGGCTTGTGCCGGTCTTTTGACTGCCGATTCACTCTGGAAAAGTGATGTCAGCCGNTCTCCAGTAGCCGACAAAAAAGCCCGATTAATAGGCGATATACTCAATGTCCGAGTACAAGAAAGCAATGCAGCAAAACGCGAGGGCAAAACCTCAACCTCACGCTCATCGGGTGTGGACGCAAGCATCTCAAATCTATTTTTCACCACCACTAGCGCTACTAACGGCAGCCAGCTCTTTCACCATGGAGGCGCATTCCCTGCGATGAAATTCGGTAACGCTACAACACACGATGGCTCCGGATCCATNGATAATTCAGACAGCCTCACAACACGATTTGCTGTTCGNGTTGTGGATGTGTTGCCTAANCGCAACATGTTGGTTGANGGAATTCGTCAATCGGCTTACGGAGGAGAAACGCAAACCATTATCCTAAGGGGAACCGTAAGATTTGANGATATAGCAGCTGATAACAGCGTTTATAGTTATCAGATTGCCGATATGAATATCCGNTACCTGTCTTCTGGAGTCGTATCCGGAGCTCAAGATAAAGGTTGGTTCATGAAATTCTGGGANAAGATCAGTCCTTTTTAATTAGAAATATTANATCATTAATTATGGAATATAAAAAAACCATTTTCTCCNTTTGTCTATTCCCAGCTCTTGTCTGGNGCCAGGTGACAGTCNTTGCNCCTCCAACCGGTAGTGGAACCACTCTAATGCCAATCAGCCCGCTCCGTGCNAATGCGGTAGGCGGAGGCGTTAGAATCAAAGATTTAGGATTTATTGAAGGTGCACGTGCTAACCAGTTAACCGGCTTCGGAGTAGTACTGGGACTTAATAANACCGGAGACAAGGATACCGTTTATTCAAAACAAGCCTTGGCNAATATGCTACAACAATATGGCCTNACTGTGCCTGCCACTTCCGTATCCTCNAAGAATGCNGCTGCAGTTATGGTGACAGCCAGTCTTCCAGCTTTCGCAAAAAGTGGTTCACGGATCGATGTGAATGTAATGTCAATGGGAGATGCCACCTCCCTCACAGGAGGGGCATTGATACAAACACCGCTGGTAGGGGCTGATGGCCGCGTGTATGCAGTCGCTCAAGGCCCTATCAATAACAATTCCTTTAGTCTAGGGACNGACGATGCAGCAGTGACTAAAAATCACCCTACCGCAGGCTCTCTTATTGGAGGTGCNCTTGTGGAAAAAGAGGTGCAGGCNACTTTAGTCCGTGATGGTCAGATAAATATCATCCTAAATGCCACGGATTTCACCTTGGCTGCCAGNATGGCCGAAGCCATNCGTGGCCAGGCACAAAACCTCGGCGGCCAAGGCTGGTTTGCTGCTGCNAGGGATGGGAATAGTGTNCAAGTCATGGTGCCAGAGCAATTTCAAGCNTCTCCGATAGATTTTATCGCACAATTACAGGCNATAACAGTAGTCCCAGATTCCAAAGCCAGAGTAGTGATGAACGAACGAACCGGAACCATCGTCGCTACNTCACGGGTGAAGGTTCTTAGTTGTGCGATTGCACATGGNAATATTTACCTCGCCGTAAACAAGGGAAAGGACGCGATACAGGTTCCTCCTCTAGCTCANGCTGGNACTACNGCTCTTGTGCCNGCAGACGTCGCGAAAGTCACTGAAACTGGCGGGGGGCTAAATGTTTTCCCGGAACTNCCCACCGTTCAGGAAGTNTCACAGGCATTAAACAGTCTGGGGGCCACNCCNCGGGATATGATGACTATTTTTCACATGCTTAAAGCTGCAGAAGCACTACAAGCTGAATTAATAATTAANTAAANTAAGAGAATTTANTTAANGNATAGATCATGGCTGGACTAGGTATTATGGGCACGATGGAGATGGCGCGCAACGCCATGCGTACTGCCCGTGCCGGGGCTGAAGTCTCCGGTAATAACCTAGCCAATGCTTCTAACCCAGCCTATGCACGCCAACGTATAAAAATAGGCTCTGCGGTTGCTATTCCAACCGAAANAGGCCCTCAAGGAACCGGGGCTGAAGTCGCAAGGCTGGAGCAAGTACGTGACAAGGTACTAGATAAATCACTTATCGCCGAAAAAAGTATAACTAAATTTTTCGAAGCCAANGAACTNTATCTTCAACGAGCAGAGGCAAACTTNGGTCAGACCGTAGATAATCAAACTATTGACGCAGGCGCAGGTTACGGAACCTANGGTATTGCCGAGGGAATGACGGAATTATTCAATTCGTTCCAATCATTAAGTGTATCCCCAACTTCTACTGCCGAACGTCAAACAGTAATTTTTAATGCACAGAAAATCGCTGACAAAATTAAAACCGTTGATCGCCGTCTAGGTGATTTACGTATCGCAATTAATGATGAAGTCCAAAATGTCATCAAGGACGTTAACTCAAAAGTTAAGGAAATAGCCTTCATAGCGGTAAATATTGGCAATATTGAGGTCGTTGAAGGAAGCGCCAATGAAGTGCGTGATGCGTTGCAGGAAGCTATGGAAACGCTATCGGAATACGCCAATATCTCAACCTCAACCAACGATGACGGCCAATTAAATGTATTTCTGGATGGCGTTCAAGTGATCACTGAAAACGTTATGACCAAATCTGTCACAATGCATACCGACAGTAATGGAATGAGTTTTTTAGCCGATGGAGATACGGGTAATATCATTAATCTCAAATCAGGCTTCCTCAAAGGCATGATTAATGCACGTGATGTAGGAGTAAAAGACCTTAGAGATAAAGCCAACACACTAGCCACCCAGCTCATCACTGAAGTAAACACACTCCATAAAACTGGTTATGATCTTTATGGCCTAAATGACAATACTGCAGGTCTTTTCACCGGCACCGGTGCAGCTGATATGAGCGTAAACGCTGCCATAATATCCGATCCACGCAAACTACAAGGTTCAAGCTCTGCAACTGAAGTAAGTAACAATGATGTAATTCGCTCAATCGCCGCACTAAGCTCCAAAACCATTACCAATCTGGGGGGCATGACATTTAATGAGTATTACGGCAACACTGTAAGTCGTTTTGGTCAGGATTTAGCCCTCTCAAAATCGCAACTCAATGACCAAAAAACCGTACAAAAAATGCTGGAGAGACAGCGAGAATCTATCATGGGGGTCTCGGTGGATGAGGAAGTGGCCAACCTGGTTATTTATCAACGAGCGTTTCAGGCCTCCGCACGCTTGCTCTCAACAATGGACGGGCTACTGCAAGACGTCTTAAACATGACTCGATAGCTCATGCGCGTAACAACCAACAGCTTTAATAACGACCTGCGGCACAACATTACCAAGTTGGCCGAACGTCAACTACGCCTGCAGCAACAGGTCTCCACCGGCCACCGTATTGACTCTGCAAGTGACGATCCTAATGCGATGCGTCGTGTGCTTGACTTACGCAATGAGCAGGGACTCCTCAGACAATATCAGGACAACATCACGATACTCCGGGAAAACACGAATATGGTGTATTCCACAGTTCAAGGCTTCAAAAAACTCAGCGATCGGGCTTCGGAAATCGCCGTAGTAGCCGATGGCACCAAAGGTCCCAGCGCGCTCAATGCTTATGCCAAGGAAGTGGACCAGTTAATTGAAGAAGCGTTCCGAATGGCTAACTCCAAGCACCGTAATGTATACATTTTCTCTGGAACAAAAGGGACCACTGAAGCCTATACAGCCACCCGTAACGCGGATAATCAAATCACAAGCGTTACTTTCGCAGGTAACACCAGCTCGGCCAAGATCGATATTGCTTCACACTCCACGGTAGAAGCCAACTATTCTGCAGAGGGTGCCAACGGAGTATTGAAAACCAATGTGGCCGGTACTGACTTCATTCAAAACTTAATTGATTTAAGAACTGAGCTCAGTGATGCGGCTAGTGCCACATCAACTCCGGCTGACAAGGCAACAGCGTTGTCCAACATTAAGGGCTCTGTACTAAGCAACCTTGATCTTAGTGAGCTTAATTTTATCGATCACTTTAGTAGCATCGGAGCAAAGCTCTCCCGTTTAGAGACCTCCGAAACTATCACGAATCAGCAAATTGCCGCTGTGGAACCCCTGATTTCCAACGAAATCGACGTTGATTTAGCTGATACCCTAGTGCGACTTAATGAAATCCAAAATGCCTACACGGCTGCATTACAATCGGGTAGCTCACTGCTTAGAACCTCGTTACTAGATTTTCTACAATAAAACTTAGATTAAAATGGCTGTACCAATACAAATGGCAACGATGAGCGCAAACCACTTCGCAGTGGAACGTATCGCTCAGAACAATAAGTTGACCGAAGCAGAGAAAATTGGTGAGGTGGCAGAGCAATTTGAGGCGATTCTATTGCGACAATTCCTCAGTGAGGCCACCAAGCCGATGTTAAGCCAAAATGAAGGCATGAACCCGGCACAAAAAAGCATATATCAGGATATGATCACCAACACGCTAGCCGACACGATGAGCCAATCTGGCGAATTCGGGTTAGCTCAGGCTTTTCGCCGGCAACTTTTGCTGCGAGGCCTTGGCTCAGGAGAAATGATATCCGAACCTAGGGTGCAAACCAATGAATGAGGAGCTGAACAATCTGGTCAATGCTCTGCGTGAGGAACTCACGCAGTATGGGGAAGTTTTGGCCCTGATGCAGGAGCAGCAGGAACTCATCATTAACCGTGCAGCCAATGATTTACTGATTAACCTTAATCGCGTTAATGAGCAGATGGAACGCGTGGCCATCGCTCGGAATCAGCGTGAAAACTGCCGTCAAAACCTTGTAGCAGCGCTTGGCGGAGCCGAAGACACTACTTTTCGCCAGATGACAGAAATGTTACCTCCTGAAGTGCAGCCTTTGCTAGATGCGTTGGTACAGGAAATCAACCACATGCTGCAAAATATTCAACGTTGGCTAAAGCAAAATCACCTACTGTTGAAGCGCTCTTTGGATTTGATGCAGACAATAATGAAAAATATGTTTCCGAGTGCTGAGGCAGCCGCCGGAACGTACGGACGCGGCGGCCAGGTATCCCCAGTTAACCCTCCGCCCAGCTCTCTGTATGAGGGAATAATATAATATGAAAAACCGTTTAACATTAATGAAATGCGTAGTCGTTTTGATAATGGCAACGTTTGTTTTGACATCTGCTGAGCCCCAGAAAAAATCGTTATGGAGTTCTATTACTTCTCCTTTAACCGCCGCACCCAAGCCGGGTTATTTAAATAATGGAGAACCATTTTCTTTGCGCAAGGCAGCACCATTACGTCCACCTGCATATGCCTTACCTTCTCTTCCCATCACGCCTGACCCCCAACCACTACCGCTTGCGACCCTGAAACCAGCGCAACCTCTCAGCCCCGCTGGCATTCAAGGACAAGAAGCCCCCGCAACCCCAAGGGCCACAATTCCTGCAATGCAAGTCCCTTCAATTCGGCCTCTTACAATTAGAGCCGAATCAACTTTTGTCGTGCCTTCTTCAGGAATTCATTCTGCGATTTCCGTACCCGCGCAACTCCCCCTACGCAATGCATTTTTGAATCCAAAAATATACCGTTACTTTGAAGGAGATGCTAATGGCACAATCCAGAGCCGTATCAGGCTGAAGGATAATTCACTCTTTACCCACCCTAGCCTGAGCCCATTGCTACGACGACAAGGAAGCACAACCTATCAGATTAAATGAAACTGAAATACTCCATTATTATTATCGGTTTATCCACTCTGACTGTTTTGAAGACAGAGGGNGCTGCTTCTACATCGCAAAACCAATCATTCAATTGGGGGACTTTAAGTGGCCTAACTGGTGTACCCACACCTCTGGAGGAATACGGACTGACTCTGGGTGATATAACCACCACAAGAATTTTTAATCCCCTAGGTCAACTGAAACATCACGATTCTATTATCGTCGCAAGACAGATCAACGACTCGAAGATTATTAACCCTTGGCAGGAACTCACCCCCGGAACCGGATTAATCGTAGATGGGAAGAAAGCAGTAATACAAAAAATTGAACCAGAATCCCCTCCTGAAAATGAAGGGGTCGGGCTTAGAATAAAACTAACGGTTCAGGAAATTGGTGGAACATCAATGGACTTGGAATGGGAACAAGTGCCTCACAAACTGAACTGGTCAGAAGGAAAAGAAGATCGGGAAAAAGCCGTAAATAAAATTCAGGAGAATCTACGCGTCGGAACGCATTTAATCTTGAATGGTGAACGTATAGTAATCACCAAAAGGAAAATCAACGATGGACCTCTAAATTTAACCGCCAACAAAATTCTTACATTTGAAGCCGATTACCATTCCCTGAAAGGCGATGGTGGCACGCTCAAAGGGGAGACCAATCCAACTGAAAATATAAATGATGCAGCTTGGAAGCTAATAGATGCTCCCATTAATCTGCCCGAAATTAACCTACCNAATAACACTGTCCAATTGATCACNTGGAAGTTCCGATCCCGGGACAACGATNCTGACGACACCCCGCCCGTTACTATTCTTCACCGAGCCAAAGGTGTTGTATCAGATATTGACCTATTGGATGACAAAACCGCCAATGTCCACTTTCTCTTCAAATATAATGGGAAAAGTTTCACTGAACAACTCAGCTGGANACAGGAACAAGCCTTAGACGGCAAGAAACAAAGCTCCCAGTGGCAACTGACGAGCACCTTTGATGATTTTATTGAGATTCATCGGGTCAACGACAGCAACATTCAGTTCAGTATAACCCCTGATTCTCTCATAGAAGCAAACCAAGAAGCCGCTAAGTTCTTTGAACGTAAAAAACATAATACCGGCGGCAATAATCTTTCTTCAAATATATTAGATGCCGAAACAATTGCCAACCATATCAAAAACTTAAAGGAAATCGTAGATTCTGACGCTTCAAAAACGGTTAAAATAGATGCCAAGCGTCAGGCTCTTATTTACTTGGCACGCTTTTATGAACATCAAGCAGAATTAATTAAATCACTGGAGCAAGAACAACTTTTTCGTTCAGAAATTAAGCTTAATCGAGCCCGTATGTATGAACGCCACGCTTGGCTGAATAACCAAAAAATGAAACTTTTGGAGAAAGGAAATGAGGAATTAAGAGTTNTGGAAGGGACACCGGTCAACCTTGATCCTGAAATCAATGACTTAAATATCTCCGCAGCACACGAGGAACTTAAGCAATACGCTGCAAATGTCGTTGGGAAATTAGACGGCAGTTACCTAAAAGCACAATACCGGCAACTTAAAGGTAATTATGAAGCCTACAAGAAGGAAGCTGATGACTTACGACCTGAAGACAACGAAATTTATGAAAACAGGAAAACTCAAGCTGAATATAAACAAGAAGCAAAGAAAAACTACAATTTGGCGCTGCAGTTCTGGTCTGAATATATTTACCGTACTGAAGGCCTAAAGGCCGGTGCTCCCAATTTAAGTGAAAACGGAATCGAAGGAAACACGCCCCCCCCCGATCCCTANCTTCCTGAAATACTTCTACGTCAAGCTTGGATATACAGGCAGATGAACCTGACTGACCGGGCGATTTCCACCTACTATGATGTGCTCACAGGAGCCACTAAACAAAAAATTGACAACCTTATCCGGTTTAAAAGGATCGAGCTGGTAGCCCGAAGTCAGATCGCAAATTGCTTCTATGAAGATGCTGAAGACGCAGAAGATCTGAGTGAAGCAGTAAATTTATATCAACGCCTAGTACCTTTAAAAAATAAGGAGCCGGATAGCTCCCGGGAACTGGATGCCTCACAGGAACTGGATATTTCCCAGGTTGAACTCAAGCTTGTTCGTGCTCTTTTTCAGGCAAATGACCTAGCCCAAAGAGAAAGAAGGCGGTTGGAAAGGAAGTTTGAACAACTACTNAATAGAATGATTTCAAAGGAAAAGCTCGATCGAGATGCATTCGAACAGACNAAAAAAACCGGTGAATTTGATGACGAAGAAGAGGAGCAATTCGCTGAAAAGCAGCTCAAGGAACAAGAAGCACTCAACAAGCAAATAGCACGTGCTGAAAAGCTGAAACTAGACAGTAAAGTTGCCGAAATAGAGCAAAATAGAACCAAAAACTGGCAGGGTCTAAGCAAATATACTGAACAGTTTGAACGTCGTATTGGAAATATAGAACCAGATCTCAGCAATTCCGGAGAGATAAAATACTACAAAATTCTAGCCGATCAGGCTCTGGGCAGAGAACAACAAGTCGAGCGTGAAATTAGTATTTTAATAGAGAACGAATCAGCCCCGGAGGAACTCAAAGCGGCTTGGCTTGCCACTCGGGTACGAGTCATTATTGATGTTTCAAATCTAATGTACTCCGAAGCAATCCGACAACAGGAACTCAGAGGCCGGTTCGAGTTACAATTTATTAATCAGNATAATGAAGCTGAAGAAAAATTGGAAACAAAGCTAAATAGCACCGATCACGCTTTGCCTGAGTACCTCGAGCAAGCAATAGAAGGCTATAATTATGCCCTGAAGTTTGACCTAACATATCGTAGTCAAATCATGTTACGCCAACAAATCGCTTTTTGTCAGGAACGGCTAAATCGCAATGAAGATGCGATAGAGACCTACAAGAAAATAATAAGTCTTTGTGAAATGCACCCTAAGGATGTGACTCTNGCACTCGAGGTAGTGCAAAAAATGGCAAACTTAAAATACGACAATTTAAACGAGCAAAAAAGCAAAAGCGAAAAGTAATCAGTTATAATTAACGTCCTTTTTCATTTGATTAACACAGAGGATTAATGAGCTCCCCCCAAGACCCTCATTCCACTGGCAGCACCAATCCTTCACACGAAGAATTGGTCGCGTTGGCCTATGCCCTACAAGCCCATATCGACCTATGCGGTGAAATCCTTCAGGTTGTTCAAAACGAACACCAAAAGCTCAAGGCAAATCAGGTGAATGATTTGACACAACTACAAGATGCCAGACAGGGAATGCTTGAAAAGCTGTCTGCGGCACAATCTGAAATTTCCTCGCATAAAGATGCCTGGAGCGCCNTAAACCAATCCCAGAAGCAAAGCATGCCTGAAATAGGCAAACGATTGGGACTCTGTACCGACTTGATAATGAAAATTGTCTCGCTCGATCGGGAAAACGAGCAACTCATGCTACGTAATAAGATCGTTCCCCCCGGCCATTTACCGCCAGCTGANAGACAAAANCCCAACCTAGTCGCCAAGATTTATAAAAACAAACCTTAACCAATGGGCGTAGAAAAAGTCATTGTAGTTGCTCAAGAGGATTTCCTCCGCAAACAAGTCGCTCAGTTTTTACGGAAAAAGCGGATCGATGTTGCCGAGTGTGGAACCATTCAGGAAGCCCACGAATATCTGGGCAAGGGCAACTTTGATCTGATGTTACTAGACGAATCTTTACCAGATGGAAGTGGACCTGANTTCCTGNCCGAAGTGAACCTTCGCCCTTCCAAACCAATGGTTGTCATGATGGGTGCTCAGGGTTCGGTGGACACAGCCGTTAAATGCATGAACGATGGTGCATTTGACTACCTAATTAAGCCGTTCTCTAATGAACAGGTCGAAATCGTCCTCCGTAAAACTGACCAGTTCGCACAGGTATTAAATGTTAACCAATTTCTTACGCAGCAGGATGGCGAAGAAGCCGACAATGAGATTCTTGGTAATTCGCCGTCAACTGATCAACTTCGAAAACTTATTCGACGGGTTGCTCAGACCGATGCTACTGTTCTGATACAGGGAGAAAACGGCACCGGAAAAGAACTGGTTGCGCGAGCATTACACAAAAATTCACCACGAAAGGACGGGCCTTTCATCAAGCTCAACTGTGCAGCTTTACCTGAAAATCTGGTCGAGAGTGAACTTTTTGGTCACGAAAAAGGTTCCTTCACTGGGGCTACAAACAAACGAGAAGGGCGGTTTGAACTTGCGCACGGCGGCACTATCTTTCTGGATGAAATCAGCGAAATGTCACTCCCTTTACAAAGCAAACTTCTGCGGGTGCTTCAGGAAAGAGAATTTGAACGCGTAGGAGGCAATCGAACNATATCAGTAGACGTACGTGTCGTTGCGGCAACCAACCGAAAACTTGAACAAAGCGTCGAAAAAAATGAATTCCGACAGGATCTTTATTTCCGCTTGAATGTAGTCCCTATCCACGCCCCACCCCTTCGGGAACGTGANGGTGATGTGGAACTGCTAGCCGAATCTTTCACACAACGTTTTATTCGCAGTCACGGGGTTCCGGTAAAAGGGCTTACTCCAGATGCCCTTCAGGCGCTCAGCACGCATGATTGGCCGGGAAACATTCGAGAACTGCAAAATGTGATTGAAAGAGCCGTCATACTATGTGGAGAAGATGGTTACATCCATCCGGAACAACTCGGATTAACCGCCCCACCACAGGCAGGCGCAGGGGACTCTCCAAGCGTAAATCAAGAGGGCACCNCGGAAACGAAGGAATCCCCCAGTGAATCACAGATNCCCCAAAAGGCAATTGATCAAGAAGGTAGCAATGATCTTCTGACATTGGCTGAACTCGAAAAACATCATATTCTCTCAGCTCTACAACAAAACGACGGAAATCGTACCCGTACTGCCGAGGTCTTGGGTATCAATATACGCACTCTANGAAATAAGCTCAAAGAGTACACCGATGCCGGTGTCGCGATTGATTGATCCCAAGTTTTCCCTCTGTTAAAACTCTTTCATGGCAGCGAAGGATGATTCTGATTTGAATTTTTTGCTTAGTCAGGCGCAAACCGCCAGATTAGATAGCCAACTTGAGAAAGCCTCTACTCTTCTGGAAAAAGCATTCCGAATAAATTCTGAGTCCATCCCGGTCTTAATGGAAAAAGGCCTTCTTTACCAACAATGCAACCAATGGACTGCAGCTCGACAATGTTTTCAAAGTGTATTATCGGCTGAACCGGAAAACCCACAGGTGCTGAATGCCTTAGGNCACACGTGGCAGGCAGAAAGCAACTTCAGCGAAGCGTTAAAATTTTGGGAAAAAGCCATAACAATTCAACCCGACTATGCTGATGCATGGCAAAATATCGGCCTGGCCCATGAGCATATGAATAACCTTTCCGAAGCAATTTCTGCTCATCAAAANGTAGTTAAACTTAANCCAACCNATGCTCGAGCACACCGTTTACTGGGTATGTCCCAGCTCGATTTTGGCCTGCTNACTGCGGCCGGAAAATGTTTTGATCGCGCCCTTGAGTTAGATCCTGAAAATCCAGAAAACCGTTGGCAAANATTTTTCATCAAGGCATTGAATGGCAACTTTCCAAGTGCGTGGGCCGATTACGAGTGCCGTTTCGAGCTCCCNGGACGCACTACCCCANACCACGGATTCCGGCAACCCAAATGGCAAGGCGAAACCTCACCAGATAAAACACTCTTGTTACACGCTGANCAAGGATATGGCGACACAATCCAAATGGTTCGATACACCGAAAAAGTTTCAAAACACGTCGGAAAAATTATTCTTTGGATTCCTCCCGCTCTCGCTGGACTAATGGAACCGATTCAACAGNTCGATGAAGTAATCACACNTAAACCCAATGAAGACACATTTGATATTCAACTCCCCTTAATGAGCCTGCCCGGAGTCTTTAATGATTCGATGGAAACAATACCCAGACAAGTATCCTATCTCGGAAACAGTCAAAAGGATAACAAATCAAGTTATCATAAGATCGGAATTTGCTGGGCGGGATCTGGCANCCAANCTTTAGATCGACGTTCAATTCCCGTTGAAGCATTTCATTATNTATTCAGNCGTACTGATCTGGAGTTACACAGCCTGCAAATNGGACATACCCCACCCCACCCNCTTCATGACCGATCTGGTNAAATGACCGATTTCAAAGCAACTTCGNAAATCATTCANAATTTGGATTTAGTAATNAGCATNGATACTTCGATAGCCCATTTGGCTGGAGCCATGGGAAAACCCGTATGGATCTTACTCAATTTTGCACCCGATTGGCGTTGGGGAGTTGAAAAAGAGCATTCTGACTGGTATCCGAGTGCTNNACTATTCAGGCAAAACTACGNNNANCCNTGGAGCGNAGTCATTAACCNGTTATGCCGGGAGCTTTAAGATAAAAAAGAACGGGCGGNCCAANGACCGCCCGTTTTGATTCTATTTTCCCCCAATTANGAGAGAAGACGCAGAGAATTTTGCGGAAGCATATTTGCTTGAGCAAGCATCGCTGTGCCAGATTGAACTAGGATGTTGTAACGAGCAAAGTTAGTGCTTTCGTTAGCCACATCTACGTCCTTAATACGACTTACTGAAGCCATCAGATTTTCATTAAGAATACTGATTTGCTCCTGTGTGAACTGAATACGCTGAATATTCGCACCAATACTGGCACGATGCGTAGCCACGTTCTCAATGGCGGTCTTAATCGAGCTTACTGCACTAGCGGTTGTNGCCGTGAAGCTAGACCCAATGACAGTAGTAACATCAGAATCGTTGAGATCCTTGGCGTTAAGACTCCAGGTGTTCGCATCACTATCCTTCGTAACAGCCAATCCACTACCGTTGAATAAACTCACGCCATTGAACTCTTTTAGGCCAATGTCACTGATGTAATTTCTCAGATCCGTGAACTCTGTATTGTAGTTAGACTTGTCGTTAGAGGACTTTGTAGCGTCTGATGCAAGCACCGACAATTCACTCATCCGGTCCAACGCTTTGGTGACTTTTTGAAGAAAGCCATCCTGAGTTTGACTGTAAGATAATGCACTAGTCAGGTTGCTATAAACACTCCGGTTACGCGAAATAGTCGCGTCCTGCTTGTTTACAACAGCTAATCCAGCCGCATCATCAGATGGGTTAACAATCTTCGACCCCGACGCTAGTCGAGATAAAGCCTTGTTAAGGTTTGCAGTGTTTTCTGAAAGCGTTCTCATTGTATTGAGCGCTCCCACGTTCGTGTTGATAACCATCGTTACAACTCCATTTGTTAGTTTAAACGGCGTCCATGCCGCTAAGCTTTGTTCAGGGGCTTACCTGCGTGAGTTTTAAAAGGCTTCACGAGGCCCAGATTGGATATCGGCAATTTATCCAAAATCTTTAATTATTATTTACATTTTATATTATAATAAATTTTAATATTAATATTCATTAAACAAAACCGGTATACCCGTAGCCGGGCCTATTCATCCCAGTCCTCTCTCTCCAGGTCCTCCCGGAGCGTTAAATTCATCTCTCCTCATTTACCTACCTTCCAGCCGGGCCTATTCATCCCAGTCCTCTCTCTCCAGGTCCTCCCGGAGCGTTAAATTCATCTCT
>PBEJ01000045.1 GCA_002719595.1 Verrucomicrobiales bacterium | reverse complement strand
CGCTCGCCAGCCGAAGTCTGCGCCGCTGGTGAGGTGCTTGACCTGAGTTGGGCGATACCAGGGGGTACCCATGTCAAATTCAGCATCGGCATCATAGGTGAAGGCTTCACTATCAATATTAAACGCGATACCATAGGGGTTGCGCAGGCCGCCGCAGAAAATCTCTTTATTGGATCCGTCTGGTTCCATTCGGATTACATGGCCTTCGTTAATGCGGAAGGGCTTGAATTGGCGGCGAAGCGGTGACATGCGATCGGAAACCTTGGGTAAGTGGATTGAGTCGCCATTGATTAAATAAATTTTACCGTCCGGCCCCAGAGCAAGATCATTGCGNCCGTGNCCTGCACCACCTTGGCTGGNGTGNAGGAGTTTCTTCTCGTCAAAGCTTCCATCACCATTGGTATCGCGTAATCGGTACAANCCCTTTGAATTATTTGCGCTGGCATAGAGGCTATTATGGGCATACANAAGNCCACGACATTCGCGGAGATCTTCATTGACGCTTTCAGAATGAATAATCTTCTCATGTTTGGCACAAAAAGTGTATCGGATCAGNCCCTTATCCTCACGGCCAACTGTGAGNCGGCCCCTTGGATCGAAAGCAAGACTTACCCATGAATTTTCATCGGGGCCAGCAGAGCGAACTAGCTCGGCTTCGAAGTTAGGGAGTAATTGGAATGAAGATGGTTCGGTTCCAGCTTTGGCGTTACTGGCCCGTTTCCATTGAGTATAATCGTCAGTTTCATCAATTACCAATGAGGNNAGGTTCCACCAATGNTCCAAACCCAGATTACCAGTTGAGTATACTTNAGCTTTGGTNTTGTCGCTGTNCCATTTTGGTGAGGTTGAAATTACCAATGGCTTACCGTTTTGAGGTTTTATTTCCAGCTGAAGGGCGGCTGCAGAAATCTTAGATATGGCCTCACCTTGAATAGTCAATTCGTTAAATCCAGTTTTGAGCATTTCCNCCACATTTTTTTCAATNACTGGGCCAAACGGCTCGGCGATACCNGCAGGTTTGNCGTTGATTCTTAATCGCAGCATTGCTCCATCGGCAATAAAGCGCACACTTGCCGACTTAATTTGTGGCGGGGCTTTAAANCGGTGTGACAGGGAAATAGTTTTTAGAGGGGCGGGGGCTTTGGCCCAAATCCAATCAGGTGCTGCTTGAGCTGAATAAACTAAAGCAACAAGTGCTGCAGCAAAACGAATGGACATGCCAGAATTGTATCGGCCCCGTAGCGGAGGGCAAGTATCTCCACTAACGTTGTTGGAGGAGAAAAGCGAGTAGATCGCGTAATTCTCCAAGGTTCATTGTATAAGCCAGTCCTGCAGGCATAAGTGAGGTGTGTAATTCCTGCTTTGTTTTAATTTTACGTTTGTCTACGCGAAATTCCTTCCCGTCAATTCCCAGGTAAGCTTCTGAATTTCCTCCACGGCGCATGGCGATACCGGTTTTAACCGTTCCATCATTCATGGTAATGACCCAAGGGCGTAAATACGGAGACACCTCCTTATTTGGGTCGAGGATGGACTCAAGGATTTTCTCTATATTCATTCCGCGCCCAATAAACGTTAAATCAGGACCAACGCGAATGCCGCGATCATTAATTTGATGGCAGTTGCCACAGGTTGCAATTTTGCGGTTAAAGAAAATTCGACGGCCGGTGTCGGGATTGGCTTTACCGGGTAAAGCCTTTAGTTTTTTTAACCAGGAAACTGTGTCGTCATGGGGGGGGAAGTCAGTAGCTATTGGGTTTTTTATTTGGCCTAGACTGCGTTGGGCTTCTGCATACAGTAATGAATTTTTTTCTGTGGAAATACGCTTAATCAGGTTTATGGCGCTGTCAACTGGAGGCATGGCTCCTAAAGCAGCTATTGCCTCGAGTCTGTCTTGGTTTAGCGCTTTTTTATCCAGTGCAAGTTTAGTTAACGCACTTACTATTTGTTCTCCATTTTGGAACCGGCTTTTCCATATTGCTTCATTTCGTAAGTCAGCGTTTTGGGAATGGACCCATTGGGCAATTTGTTCGGGGTTAATTGCTTTATGATTATCTGGCGAATACCGGAGTAGGTTGGCTTTTAATGAATCAGCGGTATAGGGGTTGCTCAGTAGAGGGATGGTAAATTTTTCATTAAAACGATCAGGGTTTTTACGATCTTCCAGTACGTCCATTGCAGCCATGGCGGCCCTAAAATTCTTATAATTGATACCGGGTTTTTTGAGATTATGTTCTACGAATTCGCGATTGGTTTTTATTCCTTTTTCAGCAGTCCAGCGTAGGAGTTCGAATAGAATGTCCGGATTTGATGAGGCTGATTTCTTCAGTTCTGACTGGCTAGGCTTGTGTTGTCTGATATGGGCCGTTAGATAGGCGGGTAATTCAGTCTTAGCTCCAATACTGCTTAGTGCTGCATGCCTGACAAAAGGGTCTCTATCATTCAGTGCAACATTATATATTGATTTTCCATTTTCGGTTATTCCATTACGCAGAGCGTCAATTCTTTGTTGGTCAGCTTGAATGTGGGCTGGTTGGGTTAACGCTTGGGCTTTAAAATTTCTGCTGGGCCGGATGCGCCAGAGGCGCCCCATTTTATTTAGATTATAAGAGCTGCTTCCCCAATCACTGATATAAAGGCTTCCGTCAGGCGCCATCGCCATTCCCACGGGTCGGAAACTATCGTCACCTTGCACCAGTGGGGTCATTATTGCATTTACTGAAGTACCTTTACGGGCAAGTGTGTATGTTTCTATGCGCTGATCACCCCAGGAAGTGACTAGTAATCGGCCACGATATTCTTGGGGAAATGTTGGGGAATCAAAATGAATTACCTCGCATGGCCCTTCGCCAGTACCATGAACCATAGGTAGGGTTCCTGAGAGTTCCCCGTTCCAGGCAAGAAAGGGGTGAATGCCTGTGCGGCCGAATTTATAACGGTAGCCATAATCACCTTTTTCTACCACGTGAAGCAATCGACATGGGGGGCTGTTGCCAGGGTCATTATCCACAGCAAATATCCGGCCCCATTTATCAACACATACCCCGAAGGGATTCCAAAAGCCGCGTGCGACTTGTTCAAGGTTCCGGCCATCGGCTGTACAGCGAAACACACCACCTCCTATCCCTTTGGCTCCTATAATTTTTTTACCGTCCGTGCCAACCATCGTGTACGGGTGCCCAAGGTTCTCTCCTAAGCCAAAAACGAGGTTTCCCTGAAGGTCAAAACATAAACCGCTTAAGCCATTATGAGGGTAAACTCCGGTGGTTTTTAAAGTGATTATATCCTCTTGCTGGTCGGCTTTTCCATCGCCTGTTGTGTCCATTACTCGAAGAATCCGGCTTCTCTCAGCGAGGTAAACCCAATCATCTTTGTTCACGCAAACGTCCATGCCCATAAGTAGGCCTTCATAAAAAACAGAACCCTTGGATTTGTTTTTGGCTTTCGGGCTAAACAGCAACACGCGGTCACGTTTGGGCCCTTCATAGTTGCTGGGTCGGAAATGAGTGTGACTTTCAATAACTAATATCCGGCCCTTAGAATCGACTCCCAGACCGGTAGGTGTGACGATCTGCGGTGCCTCAGCGATCAATTCAACAACGATACGTGGATCAATCGCTTTGGGTATTTCAGACCCTGCCACAGGTAGGGCGAAGGCGCTTAGCAGGGAGAAAAATCGCATAACAAACTGGAGCCAGTGATCGGAGTCGAACCGATGACCTGCTCATTACGAATGAGCTGCTCTACCAGCTGAGCTACACTGGCCAGTTGAGTGTGATTTTATAACTGGTCTATTTTGGCGGGCAAGGAATTATGGGGAGATTTAGCTTTAGCAAAATGGTGTATCGGTTGTCTGATCAAAGGCTTGTTAAATTGACAGATCGTTATTCTAAATATAGTTTATTCATGCTTTAAGGAGGTATTTAATGAATATAGCGATCAGGGTTGCCTTAGTTATTACTACGCTCATATGCGCTTTTTGCGCTTATTTAATCAATGATTACCGGGGCCGACTCAAGACTGCAGAACTTGCTGTAGCCGCCTTTGAGAAAAAGATTCCCGTTCAGGCTTCGCAGAGCTCTGATGATTTGGTGGGGTCAAATAAGCAGCTGGAAAATGAGCTGAAAAATTATAAATCCCAGAGTGTTCAGTTGATTAATCAGGTGAACGAAGCAGTTCAGGCTGAAAAAACGGCCCGAGAGGGCATCGAGCAGGTAAGCCAAAGATTGAAAAACAAAATTAGCGAGTTAGAAAATTTGGTCAGCGAGCGTGATTCCCTCAAGGAAGCAGTCCAAGAATTGGATCAATTGGAAAAAGATTTGGCGGCCTATCAGGCTTTAGGGACTGTTGCTCAATTGCACGATCAAATAAATGCTATCCGAACAAAGCCTAAGGAAGTGTCGCAGAACATCGGTTCAAAGGAAAAAGACAAGCCAAGACCGGGGACTGAAATGGGAGTCATATTAAGTGTGGATTCCAAATTAGGTTTTTGTGTTGTTAACTTTGGTTCAGCCAAAGGAGTTGTCAAAGGAGATGAGTTCCACATCCACCGGGCAGGCAATTTTGTGGGTAAGATAAAAGTGGACCAGGTGCAACCAGCCGTGTCGCTGGTTGTTGCGATAAAAAAGTTTACCCCTAAAGAGCTGCGAGCGGGGGATAAAGTAATTCAAGGTCAATAGCCGCTATTTGATGCTTTTCGAAATACGCGAATAGCTAAACCGAAATTTTCAGTATTACGCTGATTGTAACTAACGGGTTATGACTATACGGTTGTTTGCTCCCAGAAGTGAGACAACCCATTCTTGTCTAACCGGATCCCATTGCTGGTTTGTTAGTACATACTCCGGTCCGTAAATCCTTGGTAGCCGATTCATGCGGCGAACCTTAATTCCTAGGTCGCCGAGCTTCAGGACCTCAGTAATGTTTCGAGTGCTAATAAGTTGGTTTCTGGCGGGTACTCCGGGGATGGCCATTGTATTTGGAATTTGGTTATTACCCGAGTTGCCCGAGACGGTGTTTCCACCGTTGATTGTGGTAGTGGTGGTAACGGGATTGACAAAGAAATCACCAAAGAGTTTGGTGTTTGCATATCCGTTTCGGCGGTCGTACTCCCTGATCCCGACTTGGTCGATGCCCCATTGGCCCAAAGTGTCGGTTCCATAACCAGTTGGCCCATTGGATCTATTTCTTTTATCAGGCACATTTGCTCCGAGTCCTAAACGTGGATAAGAGTAGCTTCCAAGGGTTACTTTTCCGCCTAGATGAAGGGGGAACGTACCGTTTAAAGGGTTAGTGCTATCGATGGAGATGTCGTTCCGATACACATCATGTGGGTCAATATTAGTGAGAAGTGGGGTTACCTGATAGGGCATATTGGGGCGTTCTTCAGGGCCGGTAGCGTCGGGATCATTACCAAAAGCTACGAGAGCACCGGTTCCTATCGTGGCTACAGCAGGTTGTAATTGCCCCACATTTGCAGTGCCGGCATTTACGAGAGTCAAGCCGGTTCGAGTAACGGCAACCAGATTGTCCATATCCAAATCTTCGGGGTGCCTGATTTGCTCTGCAGCAGCAGGAATGGGTCCTTGAGGATAAACAACTTTCCAACCGATGGGTTCATTTGGCCAACGGTTGTCTTGTCGGGTCCAAGTCCAACGATATCCGGGTTGGGCAATCACGGTGGGGTCTAAGCCATGGTCCTGATCATATGGCGTGGGGTTGGACCAAGGATTGGCGAGATGGGGAGCGGTGTATGAATTAGGGTTTTCTCCCGCGGCAAGGGTGACGCCTGATTCAGGAATAATGGTCCCGATGCTAATGGCCGCTGTGTTATCTGCGGTTAAAAGATACTGACCTGTAATCGGATCTACAAACCTTCGCGGGGTTCCCATGACAATGAAAGTTGCGTTTGCTTCTAATCCGGCCCGATTGCTTCTCATGACTTTTGCTTCGTAGGTGGCAAAATATCGGTATTCACGCCAATAATTGTTACAGGCAGTATCGCCTGATACGGCATCGATATCTGCGCCAACATGGTAGAAGTTGTGGCGTAGGAATTTCAGGCGAAATTCACTTCTTAAAGAGCGACGAGTGGTCATGTTCAGGTTGATTTGAGTGGGATCATTTCCGGGGGGATTGTCCAGCACTCCCTGACTGTCATCGGTTCGTAGTCTTACTCTAACCCGTCCACTGTCCCTGAATGCGCTGAATAGGTTTTCAGACCGAAGAGAGTGGTCGTTGGTAATAGGGTTAACCTCCGGGCTGATGCCTGTGTTAGCACTGGCATCCTGTCTCATTTGAGCTGATGAGCTTACGTCTTCCACAATTTGGGCTTCACTCGGAGAGTAAGCGAGATGTAAAAAATCACCCCGTTCCTGGCCAGCGGGGCTGAGCCAACCGACAAAGCCAGTGCCTTTACCAGTGTTGAGACCGTCATTGGCCGGATTTGTCCAAGGCGCTCCTCTAGCCCGATCGACTGAGCCCATCAGGTGGTTCATAACGCGGTAGGGAGTATTCATAGCCAGACCACGCCAGGAACCATCGGCAACCCCATCACCGTCGATATCGGTATTTGGATCCCAGGTAACCGGTAGTTTACCTCCTGCATCCAAAGTTGAAGCACCTTGAGTTCTGCCGCGAGGGGCAAAATAGAGAACATCATCGGCATTTAGGTTATGAGGGCCATCTACCTGCAAACGCGATCTTCCCGTGAAACGGGCGGGGCGAATCCATTCGAAGGTCCAAGGGCCGTTGGCGCCGTTATGGGCTATGGGGAAGGAACCCAAGCCCATCATGTTGCCGCCGCTGCCGGTTGTCGCATCTTCGTAGGTTTCATGTAGGGTTATTTGTGACGAGTTGTTATCGTTGATACTAACATAAAAATAGGTGTACTTCGGGGTGACGCCTGCTGGGGGGGATTGGCGGAAGAGGTCTATTGGTCTGGCAACAGCTGCAGGAACGCCGGGGGCATCCAAAACATTCGGAGTATTGCCCGCAGTAGGGTTTAAGAATCTGATTCGGTCCCCGTTTTGCAGCGGATTAAAGTTTTGGGCAGCAGCGGCCGGATCGGCCCAACCATTAGGATCATTAATTCTCATCGCATCGGCAATACGCAGGCGGAAAGTGGTTCCCGGATCGTTAACATAATTCACCGGGTTAACTCCATTAATCGCATCAGCCTGTGAGTTATGAAGCGAGATATCCTTGTTGCCGGGCCCTTGTTTTCTCAGGTAGAAAAGTTGGTTCGCTACTAGAGCTGCAGGGATTGTATCGGGGCCGCCCGCGTCATGATCTTCAACCAGAACCGGGGTGCCATTAACAGCGAGCGTCCATTCTGGGCTTATTCCAATGGGGGCAGCCAGAGGGTTTAATTGATCAGCTACATCAGCGCGATGGAAAAAATGGGGGCCGTCATTGAGGCCAAAAAACGGTGCTAGTTCCAAGGCATTGTTACCGTTTCCCATTATAGCCGGGACCTCGTTGTTTTGTGATCTAGCTGCGGCAAATGCCGCGTTGTTATGGAAGTGAACCCACCATTTTGGTTGGCCGGTACCGGGATCAGTGGGGTTATTTCCGCGGTTGATTGCTCCTCTGCCGGGGCCACCCATATCATTCCAAAGAAGGTTTACTCCAGCAGCCATGCCGGTGTCATCCCAGTTGAGTTGGCTGGTATCAAAGTTATTATTACCGATACTAACACTGGCAAAGACCGGGGTATTAAAACCAAACCCAGCCAAGGCAGTGGGCAGATTATTGGCAGTGGCAGTTCCATGTTGGAGTGGGGGGACAATGATGGAGTCGCCCGGCCTTAGCCGTGCGTTGTTGTTCACCAGTTGTAGTTTGTAAGGGTAGCACTGGAAAGTGAAGTCAGGAGTTGCGGGAGGGTTTGCAATGGTGCCATTCCAGATATTTATTGGATTTTCTCCGGGCGCTTCACGGGTGCCAGTCGGGTTTAGCACTACGGTGATACTAGGTTTACGGCTTTGGGTTGCCTGTCGCCAGTCAGTGTGAAAATAAACCCATGGTTCATCCTGTCCTATTAATCCGCCTAAAACTGTGCCTCGGTTTCTACTGCGGACACTCACCCAGAATTCTTGTCCATCTCTGCCAGTACCTGCGTTATTGCCCATACCATGAGCATTGTCTAACTTTAATGGAACCCTGACTCTATCACCTGTTTCTAAATCATGGGGTAGGGAAACAGCATTTTCGTTCGGTACGCCATCTCCAGCGATAGATTTGTTTACACCCCAAATTTGATAACCGAGAGGGAGGGTTCCTTGAACTATGCTTCCGTCAAAAACGTGTCGTTGAGCTTGGACATCATTATAAACGTGACTGATATCCACGACCACACCGTTTACCGTTTCTCCGACGCGAAAGAGTGAAATCTCTGATATGTCCCCTTGTTCTTCCCGGAGATTATGNACCCAATACTGGTCGTTGGCGGTTATTTGATTGGGAAGATTGCCTCCGGCTGTGGCCTCAAATCTGATGATATCCCCCGTTCTCCAAGGNTGCCAACCTGCAAATCCAATAGTGTTAGTTTGATCGAGAGGACCTCCTACCGGCGTTGTTGGGATTGGGAACGCCTCCACCGGAGATGACCATTTCAAAAATCCCACCCGGAGGTTGGAGNCCGGGGTGGGCGGTTCCAGCCGNCGTGCTCCATTTGTCCACATCAACCAGAGTGGTGATATTTGGGTCTGAAAACGTAGCCTCACGCCATTGCCAATCAGCCGCAGCATTTTTGGCATAGATAGGGAAGCGAGGATCGCCAACGCAGTCATTTAATACATTGCCAGAAAAGTTAAGTTGGATCGGGTTGGCTCCGGGGCCAATATCTCCGTTAATCGTAGCATTTTGATCGTTAAGATGCAGCCAGACCTGATTGCCGTTGACACTGACATAGTAATGTTCATTGGAAGGGAAGAGACCGCCAGCCGTGACTCCAGCCGGGTTGGGAGTTGGATTGGCTGCNCCCGGTCCGGTANTTGGGTTTGTGTCATTAAAACGGGTGCGGTTCCAGTAGATTACATCACCGGTAACCAGACCGTGATTAGGGCGTTCAATATAGTTTTGNGCGGTATTAACAATGAAAGCCTTAAAGAGCGTGAAATTAGGGGGTGTACCATTTCCCGCCATACTATTGGCTGTGTTGCCAATGGGTAATATGTTTGCGTTAGCAATTGCGTTAGCGGCAGTAGGGTGAAGGGTTATAGCATTGGCATTTATAACCCTGGCAAAATAAGTAGTTGAAAGATTGAAACAATCATCAGCCCCAGTGCCATCCCCGAGGAATCCAGCTGTGTGTCGGGGCGGGTTGCCGCTAAAGAAAACACCTTGCCCGGTAGTTAGATTGTGACCGTTGATGAGGAATCTATTGTTTCCCGCGTTTAGGTTTCCAGCTCCAAGTCCTGTATTGGCGTCTGTATTGACACAGATGTCTTTCCAGTCTGACAATGTGTAGGGGGCTCTAACCCATTCCTGAGCTTGGACTGGAGCTCCGGTTGNTGCGGGGCCTATNACGGGCTGNTCTACGACGAAATTCGANGGCTTGCGGCCGGGATAGNAGTAACTNATTTGGTTTTCACCGGCTCCGGCTCCAACACTACGTACCGCCNGTCGAGGGCCGTCGTGAGCTTCGTNCGCNGTGGGNTGTAAGGTGAGTCGNAAATCGTCAATACGTCTGACAGAAAATAATGTGGAATTAAGCTCAGCGTTACTTGTGTTTCCCCCCGCNAGGCCTCCGCCACTACCGGTCATTCCCATTCCTGCAACGTAGTAGCCATTTTCGTTTAATAAACCCGGCAGGGGGTTGTTGGCAGGATTGACGCCTGGATCGATATTGGTCGTGGGGCCCNATCCTGGATTTCTACTGTTGCCGGCTGCTTCGGCTGCATTGAGTTGTGGTAGATTATCAAACTTGACCATATCACCAGTGAAAAACCCGTGTGCAGTTGAAGAGGTGAAAATGTCGGTTCGGTAATCCAGTATAAAGTCTGAAAATTTGGCTTTGTGATCCAGCATTTGCCGTTGAGGAGGGCCATGTAGTTGTAAGGTGGGGGNAACGCCGGCGATTCCCTTTGAATTTCTTCTGGCCGAACCGGGGGCGTAACCCCGACCTCGTACNGTTGTGGCGGTATTACCTACCCGTACCGANTTTTGAGTTGGCTTAAACTGGTTGGGGTAATTTCCCCAGCGGACCGAGTGGGTAAAGCTTTGGCCGGTTTTGGTGGGGTCATACCTGTTTACCCCTGATTTAGGTTGGTAATTGAAAGGTCTTACGACAGGTGTCCAAAGAAACCTCGGTACGCCCTGTCCAATGAGATCAACGCATAATACTAAGGTAAAAATATATAAAAACGTCCTTGTCACTATATTTCCTCCTATTTTCACGGCAAAAANACCCATCTTTTTGAGGCCACTTTGCCTATGTTTAAAGGCTTAAGCAGCACTTTTGGTGCCAGAATGAAATTGATCCCCATCCCGTACCATTTATATAGACGGAAAAAAAATGAGGGAGTTACGAATTATTTCGTTATTTTTGAGGCGAGTTTTTTATTCAAAAACAGAAAATCACTCAAGATATGCAAAGTTTCACGTAATTCTGGATCAACATTGAAAGTGTTGAGATCTGCAGGTTGGTTGTTATCGGGCTCTGTTGACTCCTTTTTAGGCTTGGGTGGATCGAGCTTTTTCAGGGGTTTATCGTTTTCGGCAATTTTGACATCAATTTCAAAATACTCTTCATTGGGCAGGGATCGACTTGCCCGTTCTTCATTTCGCTTCTCAATGCGTTTTTTGTTTTCCGTGCTCTCTTGGCGCCGAATCTTTTCATTGAGTGAAACTGTAGGATCTTCCTTTCGTTCTTTGGCTCTATTGATGTCCTCAAGAATGTACTGGTAGTCCGTATCCGATTCAATTCGCTTGGAAGACGCTTTTCGGAGCGAGTTGAAGAAAGCGCTGACTTGGTCTAGCGAATTGTATTGCGCCTCTGCGATTTTGTCTGACTCCAATGCACGTGGCAGGTCGGCTTCACTTGTCCCAAGATAATCCAGTAGAGAAGGCAGTACAATATCGGGTGTTACTCCGTCACGTTGGGTTGTGGCGCCATTGATTCGGTAAAATTTTGAGATGGTAAATTTTAGCTGTCCGGAATCTCCGGCAAGATTTGCAATGAAAGAACGGTTCAACGGTAGAATTTGCTGCACGGTGCCTTTACCATGAGTGGCCTTTCCTCCAACGATGATGGCTCGGCCATGATCTTGTAAGGCGGCGGCTACAATCTCGGATGCAGAGGCGCTCATGTGGCTGACCGCTACCACTAGCGGGCCGTCATAGGTTACACTACGGTCAGTGTCACTCATAACTTTCTGCCGGCCACGGTAGTCTTTAACCTGAACCACCGGGCCCTTTTCAATGAAGAGACCCGTGAGCTTGATTGCTTCAGACAGTATTCCCCCACCATTGTAACGTAGATCCAGCACAATCCCATTTACATTCTCCTTCACAAAACGCTCGATGATGACTTTACAGTGGTTGGAGCATTTATCATAAAACCCTGGCAACTTGATGACGCCTAGTTTTTCTTTNGCTCCNTCCCTTTCACGTTCAATNATGTAGCCTTTGGCAAGTTGGTCTTCGAGTGGGACCTCATCCCGGGTGATGCTGATCACTTTACGTTCATCGGTGCCAGCAGGAATGATGGTTAATTTGACTACACTACCTTTCTTTCCTCGGATAAGGCTTACGACTTTATCCAGTTTCATGTCCAGGATGTCAGTAGGGATTTTGTCGCCAGGGTTTTGCACGGCGACAATTCGGTCATTAGGATGAATGAGCTTGCTGCGATTAGCGGGGCCTCCGGGCATAATGCGGACGATCTTGGTGTAACCGTCATCAGCCTGCAGTACCGCGCCAATGCCCGTTAGTTTCATATCGATGCTGTTAATTTTAAAGTTCTCTGCTTCATGAGGGCTCATNTAATCTGAGTGGGGATCATAGGCTCGGGTTAATGAGCTTAAAAAGGTTTCAAGNATATCATCCCGGTCGTAACCTTTCATGGTTTTTAAAAGGCGCTCATAACGCCTCTGGATTTTNGCTACTGATTCCTCGATTTTTTTCGGGTCCGGTTCTTTTCCGTCTTTGCTGAAGGTCAGTCGGTCGGCAAGAAGTTCCAGCTTAATACGGGACCGCCAGAGATTTCGGGCTTCAGCGTTGTTTTTAGGCCAAGGAAGTTTNTTGCGCACCGGGTTAAACTCATCATTCTTGGAGAAATCCATTTCTTCTTTGAGGATTTCATCAACCATCGTTTTTCTCTCGCTGAGGCGTTCGAGGTATTTGTTAAAGATTTCGTTGGCAGAAGTGAGTCTCCCGAACTTAACCTGATCATCGAGCCGCTTACCGATCATTTGCTCGTAATGGTCCACATCAGANTGCAGGAAAATCATATGGCTGAAATCCAGAGCATTTAGGTAGTTTTTTAGGTGATAGCCTGAAATCTCATCGTTAAGTTTANTTTGNCGGTAATGAATTTGGCCTATTATCTGACCAACGGTTTTAGCGATGCGACTGCTTTGCTCTGGGGTCAGCTCTGCCTCCAATGGGGCCATTGCCAGAATCAGAAAACAAGTGATGAAGAGTCGTTTCATTGGCGTAATGATGACGTTTTTTGACCCGCAGGCAAACTTTATCCCAATTAGTTGTTAAAAGGGGAGTGGATTTAAGCCCTCCTCTGGTTTTTTTCGCGAGTGGGTTGCTTCCGGTTTTCAATTACTCAATTACTATCTTTAGGCAAAAATCTATTCATAACAGTTCCGCATGACTGAAAGATTTCTTGCCGCTATTGCTTTAATAGAAAACTATTAGATTCGTGCAGGTATTATGCTATATGTCTGCAAACAATTTTTACTTTGAATGTGATGAAGGGAATTAAACGGCGACAATTTCTTGCGGCAACCGCGACTACTATGGCGTTTCCTTTCGTAGGGCGAGTTCTTGGGGCAAATAACAAGCTTAACCTCGGCGTTGTCGGTGTTTCTGGTCGCGGAGCAGGTAATCTCAAGGGGGTTTCAGGTGAGAACATCGTGGCTCTGTGTGATGTGAGTGCTGGTAATTTAGCTGGCGCTTCAGTGAAGTACCCCAAAGCTAAAACCTATTCGGATTTTAGAAAGATGCTTGAGCAGAAAGATTTGGATGCGGTTGTTTGCAGTACTCCTGANCATACTCATGCGATTGTAGGGGTTAGNGCGCTCAAAAGTGGGCGGCATCTCTATTGCGAGAAGCCANTGGCTCATACTGTTTCAGAAGTGCGAGCAATGACTGAAGCAGCAAAAAAACACAGACGCGTCACCCAGATGGGTAATCAAATTCATTCTGGGGAAAATTATCGGCGCGTCGTGGAGCTCGTTCAGTCTGGAGCGATCGGTTCGGTTGATGAAGTGCATGTCTGGGCTGCAGCCAAATACGGTAATATTAATTTAACAGCTTCTGATGCACCTATCCCTGAGGGGTTGGATTATGATTTATGGTTAGGGCCTTTGGCTTACAGGCCGTTTAGGAAAGAATACGCCCCTTTTGCATGGCGGCATTTTTGGGATTTTGGTGGCGGTACACTCGCCGATTTTTGGTGCCACTATTCTGATTTGGCGCATTGGGCACTCGATTTATCCCATCCCCTGACGGTGCATTCAAAGGTAGGGAAAGCCCGTCCTGCAAGAGTGACNTCCACGATGCGCGTTGAGTACACCTACCCAGCCCGAGGNAAAAAGCCACCGGTAAAGTTAATTTGGTATCAAGGCGATGAACGCCCTCCCGGCTTAACCTTAAAGCCTGGGCAATTTAATTCAGCGGTATTGTTCGTGGGTGATAAGGGAAAGTTAATTAGTAATTATGGTCGCCATGAATTATGGCCAGCTGACCAGTTCAAGGACTTTAAGCGACCACCAAAAACCATACCCGATTCTATTGGGCATCATGCTGAGTGGATTAAGGCATGTAAGGAGGGAGGCAAATCAGCGACAGATTTTAGCTATTCAGGACCGCTAACTGAATGTGCGCTTTTGGGGATAGTATCCCACCGAATAGGGAACAAAAAATTAGACTGGGACTGGAAAAGTATGACAGCTAAAGGCATGCCTGAGGCTGATCGTTACATTCGGCACCAATATAAAGCTGGATGGGCTCTCTAACGGTAACTTCGGCTCGACAATTTTGGTAAATTAAATCAGATTCAGTCCCTTGTTGGGGGGGCATTATGCCTAATATCATCTTAAATAAACTTGATTCATTGCGGGCAGTTTTACGCGNATATGAATCTTGTCTTGTGGCTTATTCTGGNGGAGTGGATTCGGCCCTTCTCGCTGTGGTTGCTCACGAGCAGTTGGGGGATCGAATGTTGGCGGTAATAGCCGATTCACCCAGTTTGCCCCGCCGTGAGCTTGCTGAGGCAAAATTGTTAGCCGAAGAACATGCGATACCTCTTCATATTTTGNATACCTCAGAATTTGACAATTCGGAATATCAATCTAATCCGGTTAACCGATGTTTTTACTGTAAGCACGAACTTTTCAGTCACCTTAAACCCTTGGCTATCGACCGTAAGATGAGTGTAATAGCATATGGTGAAAATGCTAGTGACTTGGGTGATTGGCGCCCNGGAGCAGAGGCTGCCTCGAAATTTGAGGTAAGGGCGCCGCTTAAGGAAGCTGACTTATCTAAAGATAANATNCGNGAAATTTCCACCTATTTGGGTTTGCCCACCGCTGATAAACCACAGATGCCATGTCTTAGTTCCCGTATCCCGTATGGTCAGAAGGTNACTCCTGAAAAAGTNGGTATGATTGAGGAGGCTGAATTTTTTCTTCGAGACCTTGGNTTTAATGAAGTTCGGGTGCGTCATCACGATTCTGGCCCCGTAGCAAAGATAGAAGTTGTCCCGGAGCAATTNAGTCAANTGAGAGAAGAGGAAACCTTTCAGGCAGTTTTAGCGTCTTTCACGCNAATTGGATACTCTGAGGTGCAGGTAGATGAAAAAGGCTATCGACGAGGCAGCTTGAACCCATCGGAGGTAATGNACTAATGGCAGAATTTCAAATCACAGCTCGTGATGCGAACGGCAAACAGGTAACAGACACTATAACTGCATCTGACAAAAATGCGGCTGTGGCNCAAGTTACTGCCCGGGGGTTGTTTCCGGTAAAGGTCTCTGGCGGCGAAGCGGATGAGTCGGTTCATTCTGCTTCAAATATACTCTCAAGTGGCGAGTCGCGCCGGTCCGCAGTGAAAAAGCCCAAGCTTCAGGATTTGGCCAATTATACGAGACAATTGGCTAACCTGCTCAAGGCCGGCATGCCTTTAACATCTGCCCTGCACAGCATGACCAGCATGGAAAGTGGAGGGGTGCATCCATCGGTTAGCGTGTCTTTGCTTGGTGATGTCAAAGAGGGAAAGAATTTATCTAGGGCCATGAAGTCACACGCCGATGTTTTNCCGGCAATGTATATCAATATGGTGAAGGCAGGTGAAAGCGGAGGTTCACTGGTTGAGGTTTTGGGGAGATTAGCGGACCATTATGAANGGTTTGCGGAAGTTAGGCAGAAGGTGATTTCAGCACTGGTTTATCCCGCCTTTGTCATAGGGCTGGGCTTCATTTTAATTTTTGTTTTCATGAGCATTATCTTGCCTAGATTTATGAAGATTTTTGATGATATGAATGTTGAATTGCCTTTATCAACACTGGTTCTTCAGGGGTTAAGTAATTTTTTTGCTGCCTATTGGTGGTTGGTATTGTTGGTGATGGGCTTCTTNTCTTTCATANTGAAGGCCTATTTTTCCNCGGAATCGGGCAAGGAGCGGTTACATGGGTGGTTGCTTCAGGCGCCTCTGGTTAGAAAAATTGTTCGCCCTACGATGTTTGGCCAGTTTGCCCGAACTCTGGGCGCACTTTTACGCAATGGTGTTCCGGTTTTGGAAGCTTTGAAAATAACTCAAGACGTGGTTCAAAATGTAGTTATTCAGCAGGCNATCGGGAGGACGATTGGCGGAGTGACTGACGGCAAAACGATTGCCCAGCCCNTGGGGAAGGAGGGGGTCTTTGATAAATTGATGATTGATTTAATTCATATCGGTGAGCAGACCGGCGACGTTCCATCTGCCCTCGAAAACTTGGCTGAAACCTATGACAATCAACTTAATGTTAATTTGCGNGTGGTCACTACACTGATTGAGCCGTTCTTGATCCTGTTTATAGCGGGTGTTGTGGGTTTTATGTTAGTGGGAGTTTTACAGGCCATGTTTAAAATTACTTCAACAATTGGCAAATGAGGAGAGGTTTCACACTGGTTGAGTTAATGGTNGTCGTTTTGGTGATGGGGGTTATTTTGGGTATCAGTATTCCGACTTTTCGATCGATTCTTAAAAAGGCCCCTCTTGAGCAGGCCATNAGCGAAGTAGAGGCAAAATGCCGGAACGCTCGTTCGAAGGCAATTTTGAAAAACCGGGTGATTGAAGTGTATTTAAACGAGATAGAAAATATCGTTGCGCTTAACACTACCGCGCGGGCAGTTACCGAAACTAGGTTCGGGCCGAGTATGGAGANCCGGGTGNTCGAGGATGGTGAGGAATTGGAAAGAGTCGAACTCGAAGCAGATTTGCAAATAATAACACCCAGAGATGAAGAATTTAACGGGGAGTTGACTTTGAGGTTTTATCCCAACGGAACCGCTGAGCCGGTTGAGTTGCGTGTTTTCGGTGAAACAGGATCCTATATTCTCACTGTGGACCAAGTGACCGGACACACAACCGTGGTAAATGAAGAAGAGCTTCAATGATTTTNAAAAAACATTCATCNANAAAGGCGATGACNTTGGTGGAGGTTATGCTTGCGGTCGNTATTTTTGTTNTCGCGATATTTTCAATTCTTGNTCTGGTCAATCAAACCTTGAATACGGTAAANGCAATTCAACGGCAAACCCCCGATTTGGGGGCTTTAGCGGGCAGGACGCTTCTCGAGCTTCCCGTACCGGAAGGNGAANTGGANATTGGGNTGACCGATCCAATAGACCCTGATTTTGGTAAAAATNNNGGTGCTGATCGTCCGATATATCCGAATGCATGGTGGAAGCGNGATTTAATTNCACTGGATGAAACCAATGGCCTCTATCAGGCGTCGGTTATAGTTGAGGACGAGNTNAAACGTGAAAATACGAACAGTCCTAGCATATTCATCGAATATGAGTTACGGTTTCTCATGTTCCGGCCGGATTTGGCTAAGGCTTTGCTCGGCGACGGTTCGAACTAAGCAAGGCATATGAAATTAAAACAGGCTGCATTTACGTTGGTCGAGGCGGTGGTGGCCGTTGGCATTCTTTCTTTGGTGCTGGTCTCCATTTATGGGGTGTTCTTTTCCGTTATGGGCAGTACCAAGGCGGGTACCGCTGCAGTTATAGAGGTGCAGCGTCAACGGATTGCGCTTCAGACAATTGAGGATGCTTTAAGTGGACTCATCTGTTATCTCGATGAAAATAATAACCCAAAGCAGCCCTATGATTTTGTTACTAATACCGAGGATTTTGATTATCAAAGTATTAGCTTTGTCTCGAGAGTTCCTCCGGACTTTCTAGGTAATAATCTGTTTGGATCAGAGCGCCTCAGGCGCATTACGTTTCAGGTTGAGGATGATGAATTAGGCGGTCGATCTTTGGTTATGTATCAAACGTCAATTCTGGATCCAATTCTGGAGACTTCAGGCAGTAATCAGTCAACAGCTTCGGGGCTGATAGATACTCAGCTCATTCCGGACACTCAGCGGTGGGTTATAGGTCCGGGCTTGGACTTATTTGGCTTATCTTTTTGGAGCACCGCCGAAAACGCGTGGATTTTTCATTGGGTAGAACCCGATGCGCCAAACCCCCCGACTCGAATTAAAGTGGAGTTGGCCTACACGCGCGATGATGGACTGGAGACACAATCTTTTGAAACCCAGAAACGCGAGGTTGCTCTTTTTTCAAAAATTATAGATTACAAGACACAGAATCCGCCATTACCTGCAGCCANTAGNAGAGGNAGTNGCAGTAGGNGNAGAGGGAGTAGCAGCAGAGGCTCATCTTCCCGTGGAAAGCCCACCGCAGAGCAAATTGCCGCATGGAGAAAAAAACGNGAGGAAGAGGCAAAGAAAAGAGCGCGCGAGAATGAAGGGAAGAGAAAATTACCCGAAGGGAGTAGGAGGGTTAGTGACTACGGCAGATTGCAAAATACAGCGAAGCGATATGACTCTAATGGAGATGGCATATTAGACCCCGGGGAAAGGCAAAAATGGCGTGATGACTGGGCNGCTAGTAGGAATAATNCATCNAATTCATCNCGGGCGGCAGCCTCGGCAGCCGGTAAAGCNGCGGGAAGCGGTGGCGCAGCTGCAGNNGNTGNNGNNGCTGCAGNNGGTGGTGGNNNTGCANGTGGNNGTGGAGATGCAGGTNNNGGTNNAGNNGNAGTGGCGGTTCATCACGAGGGGGAGGAGGTCCTTCAGTGTTACCCGGGGCGCTCGTTCTTAATGGTGAGCTTGCAGCATTTGAAGCGAGAACATTACAGGAATTGGTTGATATGGGTGTATATAGTTCAATGGAAGACTTGCAGGCTACAGCTCCAGAGGGAGCCGTTTGGGGGATTGATCCTGATTCTGGATTAGTTGTGCCAGTTTATCCGTGAGCTAGGTAGAGAGTGATTGATTAAAAGGGGAGTGTTTCTAGTGAGGGGACTTCAGGGTAAATCTAATCAAAAGGCTGGAGCAAAGAAGCTTTCGAGCGGTCCACCCCGTGAACGAGGGATAGCGTTGCTGGTGGTCTTGATCTTCATGATTGTACTGGTAGTTATGGCAGCTGCTTTTGCCATTAATATGGAGGTCGAAGCTAAGTTGGCTAGGAAAGCAGATTCAGGAACTGAACTTGAATGGGTTTGCCGTTCAGCGGTGGAGTTGTCCAAATATATCCTTAGTCAGCAGGCCGCTAATACCCAAGAGCCTTATGATTCACTTAGTCAGAGTTGGGCAGGCGGCCCAGGGAGCACCAACGGATTTAATTTATTTTTTGATAGCCTCAACTTGACTAACAGCACCTGGGCTCCGGGGACCGTCTTGGGTTTGATGTTTCCAGAAGACAGTGTTGTCACTGCTGAGCAGCAAGCAAAACTTGAAGACGTAAGGGAGAATTGGCGTTGCTCCGTTCAGATCGTGGATATGGAGAGAAGATTCAACATTAATCGTGCTGCCGGCAAAGAGATGGGACGTACTCCTCTTCAGCGGGCTTTTGATATGATGGGGGTTGACATCTCACTGACCCCGTATCTGGTAGATGCTATTTTCGACTGGTGCGATAAGGATGACAATATTGGCGTTAATGGTGTAGAAAGTGAGTACTATGAGAATCTTTTGCCTGTGGGTTATCGGGCTAAGAACGGGCCAATTGATGACTTAAGGGAGCTATTGTTAATCAAAGACATCACTCCCGAAATGTATTGGGGTAGTGCTGAAAACTCACTTGCTGCGGGCACAGCTCCCACTCCATTGGAGGAGGGGGCTGAATCACTGAATTATAATTATGCCTTGGTAGATTTATTTACCCCTCTTTCGGCGGGGTACATAAACATTAATACCGCACCAGCTGAAGTGTTGCAATTGGCCCCCATGCCTGGAGACCCGGTGGTGACTGCCGATGAAATTATTAGAGTCCGTTCAGGGCTTGATGGCATTGATGGAACCTACGACGATGAACCATTTGATAACGTAAGGCAATTGCAGCAGGTGCAAGCTTATGCAGCTTCACCCACGTGGTTGGCTGATGCGGGCCGATACTTCAGTGTTCGTAGTAGCACCTTTGAGGTGAAGGTAACTGCTTCAGTACGAGGTCAGGAGAGAATATTCGTAGCGGTTTTAAGGCGAAAAAGTGCAACTGAAATAGAGATTCTCTACACTTATTGGGAATCATGACTGACCAGGTAGTCTTTGTAACTGGCACCGACACCGGCTCGGGCAAGACGGTGCTTACTTCTCTATTGTTAGAGCATCTTAGAAAAAGAGGAGTTAACGCATTGGCTATGAAGCCAGTATGCACCGGCCCGAGAGATGATGTTAATCTTCTTCAGTCCCTCCAAGGAAATAAACTGAGTGATGAATGTATTAATCCATTTCATTATAAGGTACCTGCTGCGCCAGTAGTTGCTGCAAATCGCTATAAACAAAAGGTAAAGCTTCAGCATGTCTTACGATCGATTGATAGAGTTAAAGAACATTGCGACATTCTTTTAATTGAGGGAGCTGGAGGTTTAATGGTTCCTCTTAATGAACAAGGTCAAACGTGGGCTGATCTTCTTAAAAAATTAAAGTGCCCCACTATTGTTGCTGCACCAAATAAACTTGGAGTTATAAATTCTACCCTCTTAACGGTGGATAAATTAAATTCAATTGGCATTAAAGACGTGACCGTTTCACTGATTAATTTTGGTAAAAAGAAGAGAGAATTGATTCCAGAACGGACAAACTATGCTGTTTTAAGCAAAATTTTAAATAAAACGTCGGTATTTGAGCTTCCATGCCTGGGCCGTGGGTCGATCAAAAAAGCTCAAATTATCCAAGGATCAAAAAAAATAGAAAAAATACTTGCCCAAATCATCAATACAGTGTGAATTGTGCCTTCGCCTTGAGCGCAACGAACCTGTAGTAAGGGTTCCTCTTGAAAAGAAAGTGGCCTTTCCCTAAAAACGGAAGGAAAGGGTCGTTTCTTTTTTAGTCTTTTTAAGGCGAAATGAATTGATGGTTTTATACCAGTGTTCTTTGAAAATTGAATTGTGTAACAGCAGAAACCCTCAAGCTCTGTTCCTGTTAGAGGATAGAGTTTGAGTTTTAACTCATTGAGAGAACAACTAGCGTTTAATCAGTGATCAAATATCTAACGTTTTTTATACGGAGAGTTTGATTCTGGCTCAGAACGAACGCTGGCGGCGTGGATAAGACATGCAAGTTGAGCGATGAACTGACGATAGCAATATTTGACGGGATTAGCAGCGAACGGGTGAGTAACACGTAGGAATCTGCCCCAAAGTTCGGAATAGCCTGGCGAAAGTCAGGGTAATACCGGATGTGATCTTCGGATTAAAGGCTTCGGTCGCTTTGGGATGAGCCTGCGTTCCATCAGCTTGTTGGTAGGGTAAAAGCCTACCAAGGCGAAGACGGATAGCTGGTCTGAGAGGACGGTCAGCCACACTGGAACTGAGACACGGTCCATACACCTACGGGTGGCAGCAGTCGAGAATCATTCGCAATGGACGAAAGTCTGACGGTGCGACGCCGCGTGGGGGATGAAGGCCTTAGGGTCGTAAACCCCTGTCGGGTGCGAGTAAGGGTATACATTACGGCATACTTAGATATTAGCACCAAAGGAAGGGACGGCTAACTCCGTGCCAGCAGCCGCGGTAATACGGAGGTCCCAAGCGTTGTTCGGATT
>PBEJ01000008.1 GCA_002719595.1 Verrucomicrobiales bacterium | reverse complement strand
GCGAAAGTTTCTGAACTGACCGAGGGTCAGGATGATTAGGCAAATCTACATATTTGTTATCGGTATTCTATGTCCCTTACTTCAATGGGGGTGCAGTCATGAGGCGGAGAAAGGTCGGGCGATTGTGGCTGACCAGAAGGTTGCGTTTAGTCATGATCACCCAAAATTGGCGAAAGTTTTAAGTAAGGTGAGTGATGGCAGGGGCGGCGTTAATTATCCATGGCTTCAAAAACATCCGAAAGATCTTAATGACTACCTTGCGCTCGCGGCAAGTGTGCCGCGAAGGCAGTTTCTTGAGTGGTCTAAGTCTGAGCAAATGGCGTTTCTGTTAAATGTGTATAATGCTGCAACACTAAAACTAATTGTTGAACACTATCCGGTTTCATCAATCAGAGACATCAGGACGATAGGTTCAGTTTGGAATCTAAAAGTAGTGAGTTTATTTGGTGGAAAGATTTCGCTTAGTTATCTGGAGAATCAACTGCTTAGAAAAGGGTTCCAGGCTTCATCTGTTCATTTTGCTTTAGTTTGTGGTTCAAAAGGATGTCCGGTTTTGCGTGGGAACCCCTATAATGCGCAAAATTTAGAAGATCAGTTTCTAGATCAAACGAAAAGTTTCCTAGGGGATAGATCTAAGAACCGGGTGGATCTGGAAAAGAGAATTGTTTATTTATCTCCCATCTTTAAGTGGTATAAGGAGGACTTCGGTGAAAGCGATGCAGATATTCTGGATTTTGTAGCGACTCATTTTAATCAAACCGAAAATAGTGCAATTAAGAGCGGTGAATTTAAAATTAGGTATACTGATTTTGATTGGCAGATAAACGGTCCGAATTGACTTGATCAGGCAAAGAAGAGGAAGTAATTCTCTCTCCTCAACTGCGCCCTTAGCTCAATTGGATAGAGCGCTTGGCTACGGACCAGGAGGTTTGGGGTTCGAATCCCTAAGGGCGTGCCACTTTTAGNCTNNTATANCAGGGCNNNNTNNATTTTCANGGNNTNNGCCCAAAANCTCAGGCCCCCTTTTCCCCNAAAATTGTCAATTATCGATTTGTCTATGTGTATATAGTTTTTNGTNAACCCTTCAGGATTATGACTCGATTCTAGCGCCTCTTTTCGGTTTGATNATAATCCCTTAGGGCAAAATTATTAGATTGAGTGCCCGCGCAACAAGCGCAACAAGCTCTATCGTGACGGTCGNTTCTTNGACGTGGTCAATGACGTTCGCGAAGAGAAGGCTTTGGGCGAAAGGGTAGAACTAGGCGCCGTGCGCAAGCGCCTGCAGGCGGCGCTGGACAAATATCCAAAGAAGGGCGGCAAGATCGACTATGAGCGCGTGACCGGCGTGCGTAAGGCTCCCGGGACAAAGAAGCAAAAACATGAAAAATAATTGAATGTGCGCTAAAGAAACCGAATTCTCTNCCAGCGGTTATTGGNAGGAAACTACATGAATAAGTTCATTATTATTTTATTANTCTGTTGCAGCGTTAATGCAGCTGAAACAAAGAAACCAAATATNCTTTTCATCAGTATCGATGATCTCAATGACTGGGTCGGTTGTCTCGGCGGGCATCCGCAGGCGCGGACGCCGAACATCGACCGGCTTGCCGGGAGCGGCATGCTGTTCACCAACGCCCACTGTCCCGCGCCGGCCTGTAATCCCTCCCGGGCGGCGATCATGTCCGGNATCTCGCCCCACAAGTCGGGTTTGTACGGAAACGGGCAAAACATGCGCGATGTCTTGCCGGACGCCGTGTTATTGCCGCGGTATTTTNCCAAACACGACTATTGGGCGAGCGGCTCCGGCAAGCTCCTGCATTACTTCATCGATGCCCGATCCTGGGATGAGTATTTCCCCGCCAAAGAAACGGAAGATCCATTTCCNCGCACGCTTTACCCGCAGACGCGACCGGTGAATCTCCCTCGCGGCGGCGCCTGGCAATACATCGAAACGGACTGGGGCGCTCTCGATGCAACCGATCGGGAATTCGGCGGAGACTGGGCCGTGTCCGAATGGATTGCCGGTCAACTCGGAAAGAGNCGCCAGAAACCATTCTTCCTGGCGTGCGGCATCTACCGCCCCCACGAACCCTGGTTCGTTCNCGCGAAATACTTTGAGCAGTTTCCGATCGAAGACATCCAGCTGCCGCCCGGATACAAGGAAGACGACCTNGCGGACCTGCCGCCCGCNGGTCTGAAGATTCGCGACGTTCCGTACTTCTCCCATATCCGGAAACACAAACAATGGAAGCAGGCGATTCAGGGCTACCTCGCCTCGATCGCCTTCGCCGACGCCATGATNGGACGCGTCCTGGACGCGCTGGAACGCGGACCGAATCGTGACAATACGATCGTCGCGCTGTGGAGCGATCACGGATGGCATCTCGGAGAAAAGATGCGGTGGCAGAAATTCACGGGATGGCGGGTGTCCACGCGAGTTCCCTTGATCGTTCGCGTGCCCCAAGGGACGCCGGGCCTGCCGCAGGGCACAGAGTCCGGATCAAGATGCGGCAAGCCGGTCAGCCTTCTCAGCCTGTTTCCGACACTGACCGAACTCGCGGGCCTTCCGCCCCAAGCGGGCAACGACGGTCCCAGTCTTGCTCCGTTGCTCCGGGATCCCGCCGCGAAGTGGCCGCATGTCGCCGTGACATATCTNCAAAAGCCCGGCAGCTATGGACTCAGCGGCGAGCGGTGGCGATACATTCACTATGCCAATGGCGACNAGGAATTGTACGACATANGTAACGATCCCCATGAGTGGAANAACCTGGCGGACTCACCGGACCAGCACGCGACGCTGCGGGAGCTTCGCTTAATGGCCCCCAGGGCGTTTGCTCCGGTGGCGCGTCCCAAGAATCCTTCGCTGGAAGAACTGACTTGGCACCCCGCCGGCGAATCGNCGNTTCCCGCCTCGCGGCCCAGGGGATCCGAATGCGAAATTGTGATCACCAACCTGCGGGTCNAGGGCGTCGACATGTATGTCGTCAACGCGCAGGGGGAATGGGAATCACGAGGTTCGATTCAGAGCGGTTGGCGTTTCAGCCGCAGAACCCGACCCGGGACAGTCTGGNTCATCACCGATGCCGAAAAGAAGCCGTTGGGCCATTTCGTTCTGGGCGACGGAAGCGCCAGGGTGACGTTGACTCCTTCTCCCGTCNGCAAGTAATCTCTCACACACAAAACTCAAAGACCAATGAAACGATTGCCTCGAACATTTCTCCCTTTGTTTTTCTTTGTCGCCGCACAAGTCAATCTGTCCGCCAGCCCGGAAATCTCATTTCTCAACTATCGGGACGGAGAAACCNTGCCTTATCCCCTCGCCGTCGTTAAGGGGCAATGCAAGGACGACTTAAAGGAAATATCGTTGGANCTTAATGGAGAAACANTNACGTTTCCGGTCAGGANACACCGTTTCAACTGCATCGTGATGCTCCAAGAGGGAGCCAATGATCTCAAATACAAACTGCCCCGATCCGAACATACATTCAGACTCACCTATAAGCCCTCGAATAATCCCCGGAAGTTGAGGATCGTCTACACCTACCTCAAGGCCAGCGAGGGGAAATACTGGGATTTGGTTAAGAAAGAGACCGGCNCCAAGGAAGAGATCAAAAACAAGATCGCGCTTTCCGCTTTGATGTATCAGACGAGCCTCGCGGAACTGATGAAGAATTCGGGATACGGCCGCATGACCTTCGAAATCATGCCGACTGAAGACGGTGGGCTGGTGCATGAGTTGGAAATCGACAAAACGCCCCAGGAAATGATTTTGGGTGGCACGCGCCTGAGAGATTCTCTTTTCAAAGCCAAGTATCCTTACGACGACAAAATACAGGATGCATGGGTCGCTGCGTACGTCAAAAACGCGTTGGATGGAGAAAAAGGTCTGCCGGGACAGACGGCAGCCAACCGGAATCGCATTCACTTCATTACGATCAAATGGGGATACAATCCTTCGTCGCTTAATGAACTGAATTGGGCTCTCGTTGAAGACACTTTCCTTGGAAACAAACGTCTCACTTCGGGCACAGCCGGTCTCTGGCTTCACGAAGCCGGTCACACCTTCTACGGTCAGCACACNCTGAAAGAGGGGATTATGAATTCCGGAGGCCGATGGCTCTACAATCAGTTTCTTNTATTNAATGCCTACAAGCANAGTGACACCGGNGAGATCGCCCTGGTGGATTCAACTGACCCCATCCCCGTGATGCAGCCGGCGACGGCCTTCGTGCATTATATGAATCCCTTCGTGAACGCGGCGATTGCTGAAAAGGACATTCTGCCCCGCGCTCCTACACTNGATAGTGTGACCTTGGCGGAAGATGACGATAATTTCATCATCGAGTCAGAGCGGGGTATCAGGTCGGTTGAGTTTTACGAGTACAGCTTTTCAGGCGCNGGGAAAAAGACCGTCGTGATGTCTCCCTGTAGCTTTGTCTACCCGNAGNGGATCACAAAACCCAGTGCGAACGACAAATTGCCGAAAAAGGTGACGATCAGCAAAGCAACCGTGANCAAGAATCTGTATGAAATGCAGGACCTGAGAAATGTTCCCCGACTGCGAGTGCTGGACGGTCACTTTGCTCATGGCCGCCATTGGCTGGATAGAGGCGAAGACCGGCATGATGAAGATCTGTTGCAATTCGAAGATTCAAAAAGATTTACCAACAATCCATTCACGAGATTCCTGATGGAAAGACGAAAAGCCAACAAGAAGCAATAGGGGCAAACAATGAATAAGGTCAGGCCATTTTTTCTACTGTTAACGTCTGTTAATTGACCTGTAATCATTACTCGGTAGGATTTTCCTTATGATGGAATCTCCAGATGTTAAAAGTATGATTATTGGCGCCGTTGCAGCTGCATTTTTATTTGCTTGTGCTGATGCAAACAACAGTTCCCCTATCGTTCCTGAAGTAAATGCGGCTGGCCAGTCCGGTCCAGAAAGCGAAATAGGAAGGTATGTTTTCCATGAGAGTTCACCTACTTATATTTTGGATTCAGTATCGGGAACTGTTTACTATGGAGCGCAATTTGATGAAGGTCCCTGGAAAAAGCACCATTGGCTAGAAAGCGAATGATTTGAGGGGGTTGAATCTACTGCCGGAGGCTTAACTTTGCTCCTGTATTGACTCAACCGAATCCTTAAATATTTTTCCTACCCTTTGCTTGGCCATATAAATCTGAGCTGCATTGACCCCTAGGGTTTTGCAAGTTTCTTTTACTGTCCATCCATCGATGTAGTGGCACTTGAAAATTTGAAATTGTTTGGGGCTGGTTAATTTTTTGGTTCGAGTTAGTGCTGCTTGGATTAGATTACGCTGCCATTCCTCATCCCAAATCTTTTCTAGTTCAGGACCTTCAGGATCAGCCATTGAATTTAAAACCTCTCCCGAGTTATCGACGGGGCGGCTAGTGCCGGGTCTCCTTTGTTGTTTTTTGAAGTATTCAGCAAGACGGGATCGGGTTACGGTGCGCAACCAGCCTTTGAATGAGCCTCGTTTTCGATTGTATTCAAATTTTTCCATACTGTTATGGACTTTGAGAATAGTTTCCTGAACGACATCTTGTGAGTCTGCCTCCGATAAACCTGAGCGTCGGGCGACATTATAAATGAGTTGCCAGTATGTTTGGAAAAACTCCTCCCAGCTTTGCCCGTTAATTGTAGCTTTTAGCCTTTGGATAAGGCTGCTCCGTGTTTCGAGCAAGGGGGCATCGGGCTTCATTTTTACTGATTCCATCATAAGCTAATCAACTGGGCAATGGGCAAGAGTTAACGCCCGCCCGGCGCGCCTGATGAGGATGGCGCGCCGGGGCGGGGATTACTCGAGGCCAAGGGGCGCCCGTCCGGCTTCCCAGACGGGCGAGGGGACCCCGGTTGCGGGTAGAGGCACGAGGAATGTGGAGGTGAGCAGTCTNTATATAACCCAACCATGACTGCTGGATTCCTCATGCGAACGTAGCCTTTCTTGTGTAATGATGAACACTTAACGCCATTGGAAAGTCCGTTGTTCGGCGATTTTTTGCCGATTTTCGCAAGCTTCCTCTTCTTTGGCGAGNCGGTTTCGAATATGTCGCAACCAGATGCGACCTAGTTGAAGTTCGTAAGCCGATCGTGTTCGTTCGCTTTGAAGATTGTTGCAGATTTTCCGTAACTTTAGTTTGCTTTGTGTCATTAGATACCCCCATGTCATTAGTAGGTACCGCCTCATACTTGGGAATCTAACATCTGAGTACACTTTTTTCACAAAATGATAATCTGGTGAATAACCTTCCCTTTGGGAATAAGGGGCGATAACCTAGTTTTTACCAAGGAGGTGAGAGAAATCCGTTGTGGGTAAGTTGTGAATCGATAGTATTCTCCAGCTCAAATTCACGGACAGGATTGTTTATTTTGAGTAAAACTTTTCACATTCCAGATTATGAATTAGTCATCGAGATTGAACGTGGCAGTTACGGGCAAGTTTGGCTGGCAAGGAGTGTTTTAGGTGCTTGGCGCGCAGTTAAGATTGTTCAGAGGAATCTTTTTGATGATGCTCGGCCTTATAATCGTGAATTCAATGGGATACGATTTTATGAAGCTGTTTCAAGGGGCCANCAAGGCTTAATCGACGTTTTGCACGTGGGTCGGAATGATCAAAAAGGCTATTTTTATTATGTGATGGAATTGGCTGATGATCAGGTGGTCGGGCAAGCNATCAATTCAGTGGATTATTCACCGAGAACACTACAATCTGAGCTAAATTNACGTGAGTCGATTGCCGCTGACGAGTGCGCCTTTATTGGCGCGCAGCTTGCAGATGCGTTACGGTATTTACATGAACAAGGGCTGGTCCACCGTGATATCAAGCCCTCAAATATTGTTTATGTGAATGGAATACCAAAATTGGCTGACATTGGATTAGTCGCCGGAGCCGGATTCGCTTCAGCAAATATTGGCACCCTAGGTTTTCAAGCGGGAGAAGAAACCGGTGATTGGCGNGGAGATCTCTACGCCTTGGGAAAGGTGTTGTATGAGGCTTCAACAGGAATGGACCGAAACGCATTCCCTGATTTGCCTCAGAGCATGAAGGAGTATGTGCCTGATGAGGCGTTTAAAAAATTAAATAGAATTATCCTTAAGGCATGCTCGCTGGATGAAAAGGAAGGTTATGCTGGGGCTGATCAGTTAACCGAAGAATTGGAGTTAATTAATGCTCCATCAATGTTTTCCGGTCCATTCAGTTGGCGAGAAAAGCGTTTGGTGGCGGCAGTGTTTGCTCTGGTTCTTTTGCTCGGTTTATCCGATGCGTTGTTGATATACGTGGGATTGAAAGATTCTGATAGAGGGGTAGTTCAGCATGAAGAGGTTGATNCAANTAATCAAAAACCCATTCGTGGGAAATATGAGTCTACTAGTCCATCCGATTAATATATGGATCATGATTTTTATTTTCTAATAAACAGAAAATTTCAGTTAGAAAAATTTTTCTAGGAGGGTACTAGTAAAATAGGGTTTTACATATTCGATTACANAACNAAAGGAGGGGAAGATGAGGGGATTACCTGGGGGGAATCGGGGAAGAAATAGTTTTTTTGGGCTGATTTTAATTCTATTGATTGGGGGATGGATTGGGGCACGTTCATCGAGTCAAAAAATCACTCCTTCGGTTGGGCCAACTGTGCCTTTGAAGGTCAAGAATCAGCGTGCAGCTCGTGGTGTGGAGGATTTTGGTGAATTAAATCCAGTAGGCGATTATAGGTTTCGCCTCTCAAACTCATACCGGTTTAGTACAATCCTTACATTCAATCAGCCTGTAAGTTCTACAGTAGCTGANGAGTTCTTGGAGTTTCGCTCAACTGATGATGTCCTTATATCTGCTAAAGTGGAGGCAGTGGATTCAGATGTCCATAAACTCCGGGTTTCTCCTGAACAGCTGCTAGAAGGTGGGGTCAAGTGGAGATTGATTCTAAAGTCGGGCCTTCCCTCAGTAGATAATAAGTTCCAAAATTCAAAGGATTGGGCTTGGGATTTGGGTCAGAGAAAGGTGATGCAGGTTGCTGGTGCCTATGCCGACAATCAGCTTAACGTGGGTCGGTCTATTCGAGTCGATTTTTCTCATCCTCTACAAGCTGATTTAAAACCAGCCGATTTAGCTGATTGGCTCGTATTTGAGCAAAAGCAGGGAGAGGATTACGTTCCGGCTGATGTTAACTTTTCGATCCAAACTCGCTGGCGCGGCCTTACGTTGACTGGACCTTTCGCTCTTAACACGCCATATCGACTTAAAATTAAATCCGGATTACCTGCTCGTTTGGGATTGGGGCTGAAAGGTCAATGGGAGCAGGAATTTCGNTTTAGTCCATTGTCGGGACGGGTGTATCTTGCGGATACAACAACTTCGCAAGCATTATTCGGTAATCGGTCTTTTGGGTTTGTATCAGTAAATAACAGATCGGTTCGACTTCGGGTTAAGCGTGTTGATTCAGGGCAGGTGTTCGGAGTAATGCAAACCTACTACCGGGAATATCTCGGTCGATCAGCATTTAAGTGGAGCGGTAATTCCTGGAAACAGCGTATTAGTCAGCCGCTTAGCTATGAACTGGTGCCTGGTCCAGAAGTGTTCTCCAAGGTTTATTCTGTTCAAGGAAAGATCGATGCGGCACTCAAGCGGGAGTTTAACTGGGATGAGCTGTTAGGGGGAAATGTTTCAGGTACTTTATTTGTCAGTGTTGAATCAATGGGTGTTGATGGTACGGCTAATACAGCTCAATCACTGGTGCAACTGACTGATATCGGCCTTGTATGGAAAGAATCTAAAGAAGACATTTTTTTTCATGCCTTCTCGCTGAAGTCAGCTGGCCCGTTGGCAAATGCCCAGATAAAGGTTCTTTCCGAGTCAGGTACGGAGGTGGCCCGCTCTCGCACCGAAATAACGGGTAACGCTTCACTAAAGGAAAAACGCTCCGGTGAGCCACTTTGGGTGCAAGTCTCTAAGGAAGGTGATCAGCATATATTTCAACTAGACTCTGGTTTTGCAACCATTCCCTTGTGGTCTTATGGGGTAGATACTTGGCGGCCCTGGCAGAATGATAAAAAACTCCATCTTTTTACTGATCGATCGGTTTATCAGCCAGGTGAGACTGTCTATATAAAAGGCCATGTTCGCCATTGGCAGAATGGTTTGCTAAGTGTACCTCCATCATCTGATTATAATGTTCAGGTGTCCGGGCCGCGCCGCCGGGTTTACCATCAACAAATAATTCAACCAGACCGCAATGGCGCTCTTGATCTAGAAATTAAACTCCCGGCGGGTGTTCACGGAACTTTTGAGATCCAAGTGGGATCGAAGAGTATTTTTATTGAAGCTCTTGAGTATGAGCCAGCTACCTTTAAGGTAAAGTCAGAATCCTCTGGTGTTTTTAACCCAGGCGATTCGGTTAAGATACCAATATCTGCCGGCTACTATTTCGGGAAACCAATCTCGAGGGCAAAGTTAAGATGGAGTCTTAATTCGCGTGCTGAAAGGCCTGGATTCCAACAATGGCAGGAATATGAATTCGGGAAAATCGGGAAGAGTTCCCAAAATGTTTATTCCGGTGAAATGACTCTCAATGGTGAGGGGCAGGCCACGATTGAGCCCGAATTGCTAAGTTTAAAAGATGGGCTGATGAAGGGTAATCTATCAGTACATTTAACCGATGTGAGCGGTCAGACGGTCACCGAAAATTTTTCGATTACCCAACATAGCTCTAATTATTATCTGGGAGTGCGTGAACTATCTTCGGTGCAACGCATTGGTCAGCCCCTTAATTTAAAAGTTGTAGCAGTTGATGTGAACGGGAAAGTTTACTCAGATAAGTTACCGGTCAATGCTTCTCTGAAACGAGTAGAGTGGCACACTGTTAAAATCAAGGGTGCTGGCGGTGGGGTTGCCTTTCAAAACGAGCGGCGTTTTATACCTATTGGAGTGGCAAGTTTTGAGACCGTGGGTCGTGATGATAGTGCTCTTGAGACAATATTACGGCCTATGCAGGCGGGCGAGTATCGTTTGGAAGTAATTTCAAATGGTGAGGGTGGTCATATAGTTTCTACGCAGGTTGATTTTTATGTCAGCGGTGAAGGTTCTCTTGCTTGGGATTATTCAAATGAGTTTAAGATGGATCTGGTGCCGGATCAGGAGGTTTACAATGCTGGTGGGGTCGCCAAGATACTTCTAAAAGCTCCTTTTAACGGGAGGGCTTTGGTGACAGTGGAAAGAGAAAAAGTATTACGTACTTTCCAGGTTGATGTGGCGGGTAATGCGCCACTAATTGAAGTTCCTCTTGAGGCGTTAGATGTTCCAAATGTTTTTGTTTCTGTTTTGTTACTGCGCGGAGCTGATGAAAGTACGCGTCAAATCAAATCAATGGAATATAGAATGGGATATTGCGAACTTAGGGTAGAGGCAGCTGACTCGAGATTGCAGGTGTTGGCAAAGCTTCGGGAGACCTCCGTCCAGCCAGGGGGAGAGGTTGATGTAACTGTAAATGTTTCCACTGCAAACGGGACTGCCGTAACTAATGCTGAGGTTACCCTATTTGCAGTAGATGAAGGAGTCTTGGATTTAACCGGTTATCGGGCGCCAGATTTACATTCTTTCTTCTATGAGTCAAAAGTCCTTGAGGTAAGGACATCGTCGACTATCCCGTTTATGCGAAAAGAGGATCCTGGTAGGGTTCATTTTTCGAACAAAGGGCATATAATCGGGGGGGGTGGGCGCGAGTCAATGCGTCAGAATTTTCAGGCGGTGGCTTTTTGGGCGGCTTCGATGCGTACAGATCACCTAGGAAAGGTGAATGCTCGATTTATTGCTCCTGATAGCCTTACCAGATATCGTGTTTATGCGGTAGCCTGTACTGATCGTCAGTTTGGTTTGGACGAAACAGGTTTTCGAGTTCATTTGCCGTTAATGATTGAATCGGCTCTGCCGCGATTCGGGAGAGTTGGCGATCAGCTTGTGGCCAAGGCCATGGTGCATAATCAAACGGACACGCACCGTACAGTTGTAGTGTCCTTGAAAACAGATGAGTGTATTCAGGCGGTATCAAATAAAAGCCCAACCTTAACGCTTGCTCCACAAAGTACGATTGCAGTGCGTATTCCTGTGCGTTTTGTTCAGGTAGGGCGTGCCCGTTCAGTATGGGAGGTGCGAGAAAAAGGTAATGATGGATTGAATGATTCAAGAGAATCCTGGATTGATATTCGCCATGTAACCCCTCTTCGAAAGGCAGTTTATTTCATTCGTGCAAATGGTGATATTCCGGATTTATTGGCGGAATTGGATTCAGGTATACGAAATGGAGATGGTGAGCTTGAGGTTTCGGTAAGTAATTCATCTATGGCAGAGATGGGGGCAGCATCGGAATATTTATTAGATTATCCACACGGATGCGCAGAGCAAACGAGCTCACGGTTACTGCCTTGGCTTTTATTGGAGGATTATAAAGACATTTTGCCTCGTCTTAATCAAAGACAGGAACTCCAGAAGACCAATCCTGTTGAGCATGGGGTTAACAGGTTGCTTAGTATGCAGACTCATGGCGGTGGGTTGTCTTATTGGCCTAATGGGCCTGCGGACGGCTTTGCTAGTAGTTATGCAGGTATGGTCCTAGCTATTGCGAAAAAAAGAGGCAAGCTGGTGCCTCAAGCGGCACTGGATCGTCTTGGTGAATACTTAACCCGATTGGTAAAAAAGCCCGTGCAGAAGGACGAAGGTTGGGGGCTTCATTGCCTCGCTCTTTACACGCTTGCCCTGATGGATAGATCAATGCCGGCTTACCATGAGCAGGCGTTTGTTCAGCGCAGAGGATTGCCATCTGATGCGATCTCTTTATTAGCTGCTGCAGTGTCAGAGGCTGGGGGAGCGAATGAAATGTTAGATGAATTGCGGCAAACAAAGGCTACAAACAAAAACGCTTTTGGCTATTACGGAAATATGAATCAACAGATTGCTATGCGTTTATTAGCTGANAGAAGTGGTCCTAATGCTGCTAAGCTGGTTGACCGCTTGAGTCAGACTGCCCGACAAGGACACTGGGGTTCCACTTTCGCCAACGCTTGGGTGATATTGGCAATGACGAATTATGACCAAGAGAATTCTGGAATTGGGCCTATGAACGCAGTGATCGAATTCTCCGGTGAAGAAAAAAAGATATTTTTGGATTCTTCTCAGCGGTTGGTTCTTTTTAAACAGAAGAATAAGACCGGACCGATGAANCTTCGNTACGATGGTGGAAAAGGAAAGTCGCTCTTTGTNAAGGTTCGCGCTTTAACCAGGTCAAAAGTAGATCGTATGCGTGCTGTCTCTAAGGGGATGGCTTTGGAGCGCTCGTATAAAGTGATTCGAGCTGATGGAGTTATTTCCTCAGATGATAGTGACTTTCAAGTTGGTGATCTGGTGCGTGTCGAGTTGAGGGTTAATTTAGCAGAGAGTGGAGTGCATTATCTGGCATTAGAGGATGGTTTGCCCGCATGCTTGGAACCAGTTTTTGGTGATTTAAAATCCCAACAATCGTCAATTGATTTGCGGAACAGTTGGTTTATCGATCATTACGAACTACGAAAGGATCGAGCTGTGTTTTACGCTAATTATTTAGGTAAAGGTGTGCACCGTTTTGAATATCTTGCCCGAGTCCGGGCTGAGGGCGTAGCTTTCATTCCCTCGGCTAAGGTTGAAGCGATGTACAACCCTGATATTTTTGCTTTAAGTGGTGGGGGAACAATGGTCACACGTTCAGTTAATGACTGATTTGTTTCGTCATTTTTGGCGTTCATTTGCCAACGTTTTTTGGCGTAAAGCCACATTTGGGTTGGTGTGTTTGTTGTTTTCTGGGTGGGTGCTCTTGGAGGTTGCTACTAGTCTTATATCGCTGCCTGAGGGTGTAGAGCGCGAGCCAAAAACAAGCCTGTTAATTAATGATCGGCATGGGTTTCCGCTAAGAATGATCCGTGACAGTGGGGAAGTTTTTTTAAGGCCGGTCACCTTCGAGGAGTGTGGAGCTACGTTCATTAATGCCACCTTGTCAGCCGAGGATAAACGATTCTGGCAACATCACGGTGTTGATTGGTTTGGGTTAATACGAGTTGCTAAGGAAATTGTGCAGCACGGGCGTGTAATGTCCGGGGGGTCTACCATAACTCAGCAGCTCATTAAAAATTCAGAAACAGTTAAAAGGCCACGAAATGTAAAAACCAAGTTGATAGAGATTCTTCAGGCACGAAAGCTTGAGCGAAAATGGACCAAACATCAGATTATTACTGCTTACCTAAACCGCATCGATTACGGCAATCTTTGCCGAGGTGCCGGTACAGCTTCATGGTTTTACTTTGATAAGTCACTCATTTCATTGACTCCTGCCCAAGCTGCGCTACTGGCGGGGTTGCCTAATGCACCTTCAAAACTAAATCCGCATCGCCATATGGGCCGATCACTGATGCGCCAAAGAAAAATTTTAAATCTCATGGAGCTTAACGGTTGGTTGAAGACAGACCAGCTAGATCGGGCAATGAAGGAAGCAATTAACCTATGTGAGCCAGCGAGAGCATTTGGTGCGCCACATTTTGTAGACTTCGTTCGCCAGAATCGGGATGTAAGTAAAAGTGTCAAAAGTACTCTGGATCTACCTCTTAACAATATTTCTCAGAAAATTTTGGAAGCACAGCTTAGTCGTTTAGGGGCGCAGCGTGTGACTAATGGGTCGGTGGTCGTGGTTGATAATCAGACGGGTAATGTGATTGTTATGGTGGGTTCGCGCGACTATTTTGATCTAAAATCAGGGCAGGTTAATGGGGCTTTGGCACCACGTAGTGCTGGTTCAGCCCTCAAGCCATTTACTTACGTAATAGCTTTGGAAAAAGGGATGACACCTGCAACAGTCTTGGCCGATGTGCCAACAATGTTTTCGACTGCTACTGGTNTTTTCAGNCCGGTTAATTATGATCGACGGTTTCGTGGTCCTGTAACATTACGGCAGTCACTCGCAAATTCCCTAAATGTTCCAGCGGTCCGTGTGTTGGACCTTTCCGGGGGGGCATTAGTTTTGCAGCAAAGATTACGCCTAATGGAATTGAGTACATTGAATGAGGATTCAAGTTATTATGGGCTAGGTTTGACTATTGGTAATGCTGAGACAAAGTTGCTTGAGTTAACCAATGCCTACGCTACTTTGGCGCGATTGGGGGAATATCGACCGGTGCGTTTATTGGAGACAGATCCGGTTGGTTTTAGTCGGGTTTTCAAACGAGGGCCTGCCTGGTTAATTGCTGATATACTCAGTGATGATAATGCAAGGGCTAGTGCTTTTGGNTGGCAGTCAGCACTTTCATTCCCTTTTCCGGTTGCTTGTAAAACGGGAACAAGTTCTGATTTTCGCGATAACTGGGCTTTTGGCTACACTCCAGAGTTTACAGTGGGTGTGTGGGTCGGCAATTTTGATGGGGCACCGATGAAAGAGGTAACTGGCGTCACAGGCGCGGCGCCGGTAATGAAGAGTATTATGATGCATTTGCATCATAAATTTGGGACAAGCTGGTACAAAATACCTGATGAAATCGAGCGTGCCAAAGTTGATCAGTATTCGGGAATGCGTTCCTCGAGTGGAAAAATGGATTATTTTCTGAAAGGTACAATGCCGGAAATTGAGCCAATCGATGTACGTGATTCACTAGGACGGGTTCGTTTAGGTCCCAAATTTTCCAACTGGTGGCGAAGTTCAATGAATCACTTGCGAGATCATACTTCACTTACCAACGCGAATTCGGAATCTATTAATATCTTGTCGCCACGACCTGGTACTGTGATTTATTTGGATCCAGATCTGCCTTCATCAAGCAAGTATCTGCCTTTGCGGGCTAATGTAGAGAACGTTGTATGGCAGTCAGATACGCTTGATTGTAATAGAACGGGCGACGGGTTTATAGCGCGGTTGAAGCCGGGGGTACATGAATTGAGGGTGGATAATGGCAGAAGCCATTTAAGAACGTGGATTGAAGTGAAGCAGCAGTAGGTTTCTGCTGTATCCCCGAAGGATGGCACATTATGATTGAGTGAGATGGGTTCTGCAGAATTAGGTTCAGTTGCTTTACGTCTTCGCCAAGGTGATCATGTAGGAGTGCTTAAGAAGGCTGTTAAAGGCGGAACGGAACTGGTTTCTGGTGATCAAATAATCACCGCTTCAGCTACTATTCCTTCAGGTCATAAGATGGCCTTAGCTCCTGTTAGAGATGGTGGGCCAGTACGAAAGTACGGTCAGATTATTGGGTTCGCTCAGGGTGATATTGCGCCCGGTGATCATGTTCATTCACACAATCTTATTTGCAAAGAATATGAGCGGGATCATGCGTTTTGCGAGGATTATGAGCCAACTGAGTTATACGACATAAGTAAGCGGAGAAATTTTTTGGGTTATGGCCGGCCCGGAGGCCGTGCTGGCACCCGTAACTATGTCGCGGTTATTTCTAATGTAAATTGTTCAAATTCTGTCTCTAAACACGTTGCCAACCATTTTAATAATTCGGATTTCAAACGACAATTTCCGAATGTTGATGGGGTTATTGCTCTCAAAACACAAGGAGGGTGTGGTGTTGAGCCGGGAGGACCAATGCAAATTATACGGAGAACTTTGGGGAACATGGCAAGACACCCGAATATTTCGGGCTATGTGATGATTGGCTTAGGTTGTGAAGATAATCAGATTAAAGGTATTCGAGAGGATTATGACTTAGACAAACTTAAGGAGGGGGAGGTGCGGCCTCAATTCATGTCGATCCAAGGTAGTGGTGGTTCTTTGAAAACAATAAAAGCAGCAATAAGGGCTGTGGAAAATATTCTGCCCAAAGTTGCTGGTGCTCAAAGAACCGAACAACCTCTTTCAAAGTTGCTGTTAGCTGAAAATTGTGGCGGGTCTGATGGCAATAGCGGCTGTACGGCTAATCCTGCGCTGGGCTTTGCTTCTGATGAACTAATCAATCACGGAGGGACATCGGTTTTGGCGGAAACCACCGAAATATACGGAGCTGAACATCTGCTGACAAACCGGGCTGCCAGTCCTGAAGTGGCCGAAAAATTAATGCACCAGATCAGATGGTGGGAAGACTATGCACGTCGCCATGACAGCACAATAGATAACAACCCTTCAGTTGGAAACAAAGAGGGTGGGCTAACTACAATCTATGAAAAAAGTCTTGGGGCTTTGGCTAAAGGGGGGCAGTCGCCTCTGATGGCGGTTTATGACTATGCCGAGAAAATTGATACCCCGGGCTTAGGGTTCATGGATACTCCAGGTTACGATCCTATTAGCATGACGGGGCTAATAGCTGGAGGATGTAATATTGGTGTTTTCACCACCGGCAGGGGGAGTGTGTATGGTTGTAAGCCTGCTCCTTGCATAAAGGTTTCGACTAACACTTCACTTTATCAGTGGATGGAGGAAGATATGGACATTAACGCAGGAACTATAATTGATGGTACTGAAACAGTTTCTGATGTGGGCATGAGAATTTTCGAAAAAATAATTTCTGTAGCAAGTGGGGAGAAGACTAAAAGTGAACTCAATGGGATTGGCGACGAGGAATTTCAGCCTTGGTTTCCCGGGCCTCAATACTAGGTTACATTACTGAGTTCTTCTTGGGCTCAGAATCAAGCCAGTACCGGTTGCGCCTGCGTTGGATCTTAACAGGGTGGTTGAATGTTTCACTTATGACCTTACTGGTCAGTACTGAATTTACTTTCCCTTGGGCGATATCTTTTCCGTTTCGCATGAGTAATGCATGGGTGAATGCTGGTATAATTTCTTCAGTGTGATGGGTGATTAACACCATTGTTGGTGACTGTTTTTGGCTGGCGAGGCGCCCGATGAATTGAAGGAAATGCTCCCTCGCAACTGGGTCCAGGCCCGCGCACGGCTCGTCAAGCATCAGGAGTTTTGGCTTTGCCATCAAAGCGCGGCCGATGAGTGCTCGTTGTCTCTCGCCTTGTGAAAGTTGCGCCCACGGCTGATTTTTTAGATGCGAACACTCAATTTGCTTGAGCATGGCTAGGGCTGATTTTTTGTCATTACGGGANGGTTCATGCCAAAGATCGATCATAGCATATTTTCCGCTGACAATGGTTTCCAATAAAGGCTCATCTTCGGCCATATATTTATTGAGCGTAGAGCTGACGAGGCCGATGTATTTACGCAGCTCTGTCCAATCATTTTCTCCAAATTTATTNCCTAGTACGTGTATATCGCCTTCAGTAGGAAATAAATATCCGGTGAGTGAAGCTAANAGTGATGTTTTGCCGCAGCCGTTAGGTCCCAGTACCACCCAATGTTCACCGTGACTCACTTTCCAGTTTAGGCCATCAACTATTCTTTTAGCTCCTCGCTGGATTAATAAGTTGTGAACTTCAAGTATTTGGNTTTTGGCCACATAGACTTTTAACGATCTAATTGTCCTTGGCCAAGCGAAACTTTGCCTTGCCGGTTTGTTGGGCAATGCCTAGTCTTAAAGGAGGTATGAACAAGTTCATTATTTTTTCATTTTGTTTGTGGCTNTCTTTATTCGATTTCAATTCGCAAGCTGCTGATAAGAAACTACCGGGTTACACTGATACACCAATGATTCCTGGGCAGAAATGGAAAGTCCATGATGCAAACCGGCCGCGGCCAAAAGTTGTTAAAGTGGGTCCTTCAAAAACCCTTGGACAGAAACCGCCTGCCGGAGCCGTTGTTTTATTTGATGGAGCCGATACTAGTAAATGGAGTCATAACAAATGGAAGGTGGAAAATGGTTATATGGAGGTCACCCGGAAGTCAGGCTCTTTGCAAACTAAACAAAAATTTAGTTCGATTAAATTACACATTGAATTTGCTACNCCAAAAGAAGTTAAAGGGGAAAGTCAGGGCAGGGGAAATAGTGGAGTGTTTCTTTGCGGACCGTACGAGGTTCAAGTTTTGGATTCNTGGAATAACATGAGTTATGCTGATGGACAGTGCGCGGCACTTTATGGCCAATTCCCGCCAAGGGTTAACGCATGTCGGCCTCCAGGAGAATGGCAAACCTATGATATAGAATTTCTTGCTCCAAAATGGGATAAGGACGGTAAACTTGTGCGCAAAGCAACAGTGAGCGTTTTGCATAATGGAGTTAAAGTTCACGATAAGCGCGAAATGATTGGTCCGAGTGGACACCGGAATGTGCGGCCTTATAAACAACATGGCCCAGGGTCAATTCAACTTCAAGACCANGGGAACCCAACTCGATTTCGNAATATCTGGTTGGTTGAACTAGAAGATTAGATTTTTTGGATTTATTCGATAGGCAGAGTTTCTATCTTCGCGACTTTGATGTTACTTGAATTTCGAGGTTTAGCAGTTTTTTTGCGTATAGCTCGGATTTGACGCGAACCCCAATCCAGTACTAGATTGACCTAGATTAGTCGTTTATGGCCGCTAAGGATGATTACCTGATCGATACCCTCATGGATATGGGGTCGGTAGATGGAGCTCAAGTTGAAGCCGCTCGAGTAGCAGCTGAACCTATGGGTGCAGGAGTCGTTGACACGATGGTTCTGCAAAAAACTCTAAATCCTGATCTTTTGGTTCAAGCTCGAGGGATGCAGTATGGGTGTGAGGTAATAAATTTAAAGGATCTTCAGCCCAAAGATGAGGCTTTGAAAGCCCTGCCGAGACATATTGCCAGACGTTATCAGGTAATTCCTGTTTCATTTGAAAATGGAACGCTAACGGTGGCTCTAGAGGACCCGGGGGATATTGACACTACTGATGCCTTGAGCCGGCTGTTAGAAGGTGAACCCAATCTGATTTATAAAGTTTCAAGTGAAACTCAAATCAAGGCAACAATTGAACGTTTTTATGGTTCAACTGACGAAGCTGTAGAGCGGCTTGTAACCGAGCTTTCACAGACGCAGGTAGACATTGGGGATGCGCAGAGTGAAGCGGTGGGGGAAAGTGGCGTAGCGACAACCGGAGATGAACAGGATTCGCCTCTGGTTAAAATGGTGAACATGATCATTGCAGACGGTTTTCGAATGGATATGTCTGATGTGCACATTGAGCCATTTGAAAACCGTCTTCGTGTTCGGTATAGAATAGATGGAGTGTTAAGGGAGCATCAGTCTGTTCCTCTCAACATGTGTGGGCCCATCGTTTCGCGTTTGAAAATTGAATCAGGCATGTCTATCGCAGAAAAGCGAGTGCCGCAGGATGGTCGATATAAACAGACTATTGATGATCGAGAGATTGATTTCCGAGTTAGTTGTTTGCCGACCTTATATGGCGAGAGCATTGTCATGCGTGTTCTTGATAAGGGTGGATTAAACCTTGGCTTGGATCAATTGGGTTTTCACCCCAAAGATCAGGAGGTTTTTGAGCGAAGTGCGCAAATGCCCGATGGGGTAATGTTGGTAACTGGTCCTACGGGTTCTGGTAAAACAACGACTTTGTACTCTTGTCTAAACTTGTTGAATTCGCCGAATAAAAAAATAATCACAGTTGAAGACCCTGTTGAGTACATATTATCTGGTATCAATCAGGTTCAGGTGAACAATGCTGCTGGGATGACATTTGCAGCTGCGCTCCGGGCGATGCTTCGTCAAGCCCCAAATATCATTATGGTTGGTGAGATTCGTGATTCAGAGACAGGTAATATTGCGGTAAATGCCTCACTCACCGGTCACTTCGTTTTTTCTACCCTACATACTAACGATGCTCCAGGGGCTATAACACGTATGGTGGATATGGGAGTAAAGCCTTTTCTTGTCGCAGCTGCAACACGCGCGATTCTTGCCCAGCGATTGGTTCGTAAATTTTGTAAAATTTGTGTTGCCCCGCACACTCTACACAAAGATGAAATTCATGCCCTGCAGCTNACCGAGGAAGAAATGCAGGATTGTCGACCGATGATGGGGGTTGGCTGTGAAAATTGTGATGGAGGAGGTTATAAGGGACGTATGGGGCTTTTTGAGGTATTGGAGCTTGAAGATCAACTTAAGCGTATGATTATTGACGAACGTCCGGTAGGTGACTTAAGGGATTATGCCGTNGAGCATGGCCATATGAATACATTAAGAACGGACGGGGTGCGCAAGGTTACATCAGGTCAGACTTCTGTTGCAGAAGTTATGAGGGTAACGGCAAGTGATGAACATTAAATAGATTTATGCCAGAAAAAGAACCGATGTATAAAATGCCGGACCTGCTCAACCTAATGGTTGATTCAGGGGCGGCTGATTTACACGTGCGAGTTGGGATTCCCCCTGCGTATCGGGATGGAGGTACATTGAAGCGCGTTGAAGGNCCGGACTGTGAGCCTGAAGATGTNGAATATTTAGTAAAGGCAATCGCAAACGATGATGAGGTTCAAAATATCAGAACAGTAGGGGGGGCTGATTTTGGTTTTGCATTCGGCACCAAGGCGCGTTTCCGNGTTTCTGCATTTAAGGAGCGAGGNAATATGGCGCTTGTGCTNAGGCAAATTCCNAATGAGTTNTTGCCANTGGATGTGATTGGGCTTGATGAGACGCTCATCATGCGATTGCTTAATACTCCTCGTGGAATGATATTGGTGACAGGGCCAACTGGTTCGGGGAAATCCACCACGCTTGCTTCAATGATTAATATCATCAACGAGGAACAGGATCATGCCCATATTATTACCATTGAGGACCCCATAGAATTCTATCATCCCCATAAAGAGGCAATTACTACTCAGCGTGAAGTCCACAAGGATGTGCCGAGCTTTGCGGAGGCTTTGAGACGTGCACTGCGTCAGGATCCAGAAGTGATTCTAGTGGGCGAGCTGCGAGATCTGGAGACCATTGAAATGGCAGTGTCTGCAGCAGAAACTGGTCACTTAGTATTTGGCACACTTCACACTACTGGAGCAGCAAAGACGGTTGATCGAATTGTAAATGCCTTTCCGATGCAACAGCAGGAGACAATTCGCATTCAGTTATCTACGGTTTTGCAGGCGGTGATTTCACAGATTTTAGTCAAACGAATTCCAAANGGTCGGTGNGCNATTCATGATATTATGATTAATACACCATCAATTGCCGCACTTATNCGTGATAATAAAACATTCCGTATTCCTTCCGATCAGCAAACTGGGCAGAAATATGGAATGGTGACACTAGATGATGGTTTATTTAACCGATATGCTGAGGGTGTTGTTAGTCGGGAAGATTGTCAGGATAAGGCGCAGGACTACAATGGTATGATGATGCGTTTAAAAGAATATGATGAGCAACAGGCGGCAGAAGCTGCTGAGCGAGGTGATGCTCCTCCTGGAGCGCCCGGGGCCGAGGGCGCGCCTCCACCGCCGCCACCACCCGGATAAACTAATTAGATAATGGAAGGATTAATTACAAATCCGTTGTTGAATTTGATTTCAGAACGGCAGCTCGCCGATCCGCAGGATATTGAGGCGATACAGGGAGAACATAATTTATCAGGTGAATCGGTAAACAAGCTTCTTAACGCCCAAGGTGTTCTCGATACGGCTTCGCAACTCGAAGTAATGGCCGAGTATTTAGGAACAGACGTAATTGATGTATCGGCAATTGAGTTTTCCGACGAATTACTGGAATTAATTCCCGCCGAAATAGCCAAGAACAACCATTGTATTCCAATCGGTGTGGACGGAGAGACGCTTCACCTTTGCTTGGTGGATCCACTTAATCCAACAATTCTGGATGATTTAGCTTTTCAGTTAAACAAACCATTGCAGGTGCGTATTGCTGATCCGGCCGCAGTGCAAAAGTTAATAGATGAAAAATATTCTGAAGAAGAAGAATCCTACCAGCAGCTGGTGGATGCCTTTGAGGCTAGTAAGAATGCAGTTTCAGATGAAGATAGTATCGCGGCTAAGATCAATAAACTCAGAGGTAGGGATCCGTCAGGAGAAGTTGAGGAAGAAGCACCGGAAGCTTTAGAGATTCTGGAGGAAGTAGGTGATGAGGCGCCGATAGTTAGATTCGTGAACATGATTCTTTATCAGGCCTTAAAGGATTCGGCGGCAGATATACACTTTGAGCCTTTTGAGGACACCTATCAGATTCGCATGAAGGTTGATGGTTCCATGAAGATTATGACGCCGCCTCCCAAGGAATTAGCGCCAGCGATTGCGTCACGTTTGAAGATCATGGCGGGGTTGAATATTGCTGAGCGAAGGATTCCTCAGGACGGACGTATTCAAGAAACAATCGCTGGATTGGAGCTCGTCTTTCGCATGAGTACATTGCCAACCAAGTTTGGGGAATCGGTGGTACTCCGTCTATTGGATTCTTCAAACGATGATTTAACCAGCCTTGAGGCGTTAAGTATACCTGAGAAAATTGATTACAGCATTCGCCACTGTGTTGAGCAGCCTAATGGGGTTTTTCTCGTAACCGGGCCTACAGGCTCAGGTAAAACAACAACCCTGTATGCCTGCCTGCGAATGCTTAACACGGTAGAGACCAAGATACTTACAGCAGAAGACCCTGTCGAATTCCCGGTAGAAGGAATTGTTCAATGTCACATTGTTGAATCCATGGGGATGTCGTTTGCTAAAGCACTCAAGTCATTTCTCCGGCAGGATCCAGACATTATTTTGGTGGGAGAGATGCGTGATTTAGAAACTGCTGCAATTGGTATCGAAGCGGCACTGACAGGTCACTTGGTGGTTAGTACACTGCACACAAATAGCTCCACTGAGGCAATTACTAGGCTCCTAGATATGGGGGTTGAGCCGTTTATGATTTCCTCGTCAGTTAATGGAATATTGGCACAGCGCCTCTGTAAGACGATTTGTCCAAAATGTAAGGTGAGCAATAAAGTTACTCCCGATCAGCAAAAAATGCTTCGGCTTAAAGACGAGGAGGTTACTGGTGATCTATATTATGGGACGGGTTGTGATGCTTGTAGCAATACTGGATATCGAGGTAGACGTGGGATTTATGAGGCTCTAGTCATGAACGATGAAATTCGAAATTTAATTGCTGATCGGACTCCTGCTTTGGAACTGCGTGATAAATGTGTGGAGGCAGGGATGCAGACCTTGCGAATTGATGGTTTGCGGCTTATGTTCGAGGGGACTTCGACCTTTGAGGAAGTCATGAAATACACCTGATACATATGCCACTTTTTAGCTACATTGCCATCGACAAGGATGGAAAGCAAAAGGAAGGGACTCTTGAAGTCACTAGCCAGAATGAGGCGATTTCACGAATTAAGGAGATGGGATTTTACCCAACTCAGGTAGCTGAGGTTAAGGACACGCCTGAGGAGGCAAAAAAGCGCAAGGAGAAAAAAGGAAAGAAAAAGGGGGAGATCGGTTTTGCTTTACCGTTTGTAAATACTAAAGAGCTTTGTATGTTTACCCGTCAATTGGCGGTTTTGATTGATGCGGGTTTGCCGCTTATGAGGGGGATGAGCACCCTTTCCAAGTCTATTCCCAACGTTTACTTCAAGGGCGTCATCAATGATATAGGAGAAACGATTGGAGGAGGTTCCACATTTTCTGAAGCATTGGCCAAGCACCCCAAGATTTTTGACAAATTGTACATCAATATGGTGAAGGCTGGGGAGATTGGCGGTGTGTTAGAGATTGCACTGAACCGTTTGGCTGAGTTCCAAGAAAAAGCTGAATCCATCAAGGGAAAGGTTAAGTCCGCAATGTTCTATCCGGTTGCGGTAATGATTGTGGCTACTATTATCGTTGGCATTTTGATGACTTTTGTGATTCCGAAGTTTAAGGCAATTTTTGCCGATATGTTGGGAGATGGAGAAACGCTTCCAGGGTTTACCATGCTGGTGCTAAATATTTCAGATGCTATTAGGAATAACGTGGTGGCTGTTATTGGTGGAGTGTTTGCATTTTTTATTGTTTTCAAACTTATTGTCGGAAAAACCAAGGCTGGTAGATGGGCTTGGGATAAATTAAAATTACTGTTACCAGCACTCGGCCCATTGGTAAGAAAAGTAGCAATTGCCCGTTTTGCTCGTACCTTGGGAACTCTTATTTCTTCAGGTGTGCCTATTCTTCAGGCTTTAAGTATCGTAAAAGAGACTGCTGGTAATGTTCATCTTTCCAATGCGATCGATAAGGTTTACGACGCGGTAAAAGAGGGTGAGACCATTACTAAGCCTCTTGAAGCTTCGGGCATCTTTCCTCCAATGGTTGTGAGCATGATTGACATTGGCGAAGAAACCGGTGCTTTGCCCGAAATGTTAGTGAAAGTTGCCGATGTTTATGAGGAAGAGGTGGATAATGCTGTTAGCGCTCTTACATCACTTTTGGAACCTGTGATGATTTGTTTCCTAGCTGTTGTCGTTGGAAGTATCGTTATCGCGATGTTTTTGCCGCTTATCAAGATGATGGATAAGCTCGGATCGTAATTTATTACGGAAATTTTCAGAAAAATACCACCTGCAGGTTGATTTTTACCCAAAAAGGATGTAAATACTTTGTAGTGACTTGGGATGGCCATATGAATCATACATTTTGAAAATGGATTTTGATTGGGATAAGTGGTCAGAACGCCCTGGTTGTTCCTTGAAACAGCGTGAAATAGAAGAATCCTTCGAGGATCCGTTTTCTGTCAGGCTTCTACCGGATGCTCCTCGTTTTTCCGTAAATGCCAGATATTTTAATTTTGGAAAAACGTCCTCTGGGGAGGGGGTTTTTGCGGTTTACCGGGCAAATGGTAGGCAGATTCAGGTGGTATGTGCGCGGTTATTTACGCCGGAGGAAGGGTTCTTTTACGAGCGCCAGCAGGATAAATTATTAAGTAATAATGGAGGATCGGGATGATTGTTAGTGATTGGAAAGAAGTTCCGGAGTTTTCCGGAGAAAAAGAGGAAGCTGCCTTTTGGGAAGAGGCGCAACTGGACGTGCGGTTGATGGAAAATTCAGTGATGGCCAGTTCAACCTCCAAGGATTCGGTAACCATCACTCTGCGCATGGATCCGCGAATGTTGTCTAAAATAAAGTGGATTGCCCGGACCCGTTTCCTGAATTACCAAAGCATGATCAAGCAATGGTTGAGCGAGCGGATGGAGGAAGAAAATAAAAAATAAACTGATGAGACAGATTCAAAGACAAACTAAAGTTCGTGGTTTTACGTTGATTGAAATTCTGGTGGTTATGGTGATTGCCGGAATCCTTCTCGCTTTATCCTTGGGGTTGTACGGCCGGGTTAAAGGAAAGCAAATCGAGTCGCGACTGTTGTCCGAGATGGCAATCATCGAGTTGGCCCTTGAAAGTTATAAGTCTAAAGAAGGTCAGTATCCGCCTAGTTCTGCAGATTGGGGAAACTATCCCTTAAAAGAATGGGGCTCAACCAGTGCGGTTCCTAACCCGCCTAACCGACTATACAAACACTTATGTAGTAATAGTGGTAACTCACCCTTCCTTAAAGATGTTAAGGCCGAATTAGTTCAAGGTGAAATTCTCCTTTCAACGGCTCAGGGGCAGGGAGGGGAGTTGATTAAATGGAGTTACAATTCCTACAACCCGAAATACAATAAGAGCTCATATGACCTTTGGGTTGAATACGGGGATTATGGAGAAGATGGTAAACCCGGAGGAGGCGATGATGTCGTCAAAGTCATTTCAAACTGGGCAAATTAATATGAACAAAGCAAAGGAAAAAATGAAACAGTTGAATAAAGGATTCACTCTAGTTGAAATGTTGGTAGTTATCGCCATTATAGCTATTCTGGCATCCATTCTCATTCCTGTGGTGGCGCGCGCCAAAACCAAGGCCAAGATCGCNACGGCCAAAATTCAAATGGCTGAGATTGATGGGGCCATCAAAAGCTACAAAAATGATTATGAACGTTACCCTATGCCCAAAGGGATTTCAGCGAACAAATGGGGTGATGTTACTTTTACNAGCGATATAGGCGCTTTATATGACAATGCAAAAATGGTGGAGATACTGACCAATCCAAATCATGCGCGTAATCCTAAGAAGAACAAATACCTTGATGTTAAGGANTCCAGTGAACCTGCTTCCAGTAGAAGGCCGGGGTTGAGTAGTGAAGGGCGTTATCTGGATCCCTTAGGGAATGAATATGTAATATCAATGGATAAAAACAGGGATGGCTTTTGTGCCGATAATTACTACGGGAAGATTGGTGCTGTTAGAGTTGACGGCACAGGAACACTCCATTCTGGGATTGGAATCGGGTTGGAGGAACGTAGTTTTGGTGCTGCCGGCACCGCTTTTGTGCTTAAAGGAGAAGTGATGATATGGAGTGCAGGCCCTGATCGTTTGGCCAACCCAGCGGCAGNAGCGTTGGATAAGGAAAACGCTGATAATATTATCCATTGGAAATGAGTAATGAAAGTTTCACCAAATAATCCGGGTATATTAGCAAAGGTAGCGCATGCTAAGGGGTTTACCTTGGTGGAGCTTTTGGCGGTTATTGCGGTGATGTTGATCATTCTTAGGCTTACCCTTCCTTCATTGGATGGCCTATTAGGCGGTGATGCGGAGGGGATGGCGCGTACTCAAGTGGTCGGTGAACTTAACCGGGCTCGCCAAATGGCTTTGGAGCGGGGTACGGCAGTATATCTCGTGTTTATGCCGCTTTATGATGATATAAGCCCGTACTTAGGTGATAAGAGGGCTTATTTCTTACAAGATAAAGGCGTGAATGCGCTTCTTGGTTCACAGCTGGCAAGTTACGCAATTTATGCAAATTATATGCCGGGCGATCAGCCGGGAAACCCATCAACCAAGTGGTTGACTGATTGGAAGACCCTNCCTGCCGGCCATCATTTTAATCNAAAAGAATTAAACTGGCTGCCCAAGGTTAATGTCCAATATCTCAAAGGAGCAAAACCTGCTGCTCCAGTTGTCAAGCTGGCCCTTCCTTGCATAAAATTTAATAGTCGAGGAGAAGTTGAATCGTTCTCTGGAAGGAGGGAGCTAAATGGAGTTTATCTCTCTATAAATAAGGGGGGTATCTTCCCGCCCGAGAAAAACCAGGAGGGTAAATACTTTACGATAAACGGAGATGTTCCCGAGAGTGTTNCTGAAAATGGAACAAAATGGCTTCACGTAAACGGAGTTACCGGGCGTTCAGAAATCAAGGAATTGACTGAGGAGGAGGTTGCTGCGGGCTTGAACCTTCAAAATAGTAAATTCCAACTCCATATTATTTCATCTCCTGAGTATCCCCCAGATTTCCATTCCAAGCTGATTGCTTCGCCTGACATTGTTGGCTGGGCTGCTAAGATAGGTGCGAAATATAATGAACGGGGCTATTGGGCTGGTCCGGCTGAATGGGANGTTGAGCCAAATGGTCGTTCTTATAAAAGTAAGACTTGGCCGACCAAAAATATTTTAACACCNGCTTTTGTAAATCTGCCTGATCGTCAGTCAGCTGTTAGGCTTAAATGGCTTTTGGAGAAGATGGTAAAGTCAAAATATCCCGCTGGGAGAGCCGTCGTGGTGAAAATTTCCCACCAGTAATGAACGTGAAATCAAACAACCATAAAGAACAGGCCTTCACTCTGCCGGAGGTTGCTCTTGCTATCGGGGTAATAGGGTTGGGGTTGGTGGCGGTTTTTTCGGTGCTTCCTTTTGGGCTTACCGCTCAAAAGGACAATGAGGAGGAAACCATTATGCGCTATGAGGCCCAATATTGGCGCGAGGCACTGCTTTCTGATGGTTTATTGCTTGAAGAGCTCAAGCGAGTGGATCGAATAGAGATTCACTCAATCACTAATAAAACCACCCATACNTTTGTNAATCCTCATCGACTACGGCCAGATCCTAANGCTTTANATCANTCAATAATCAGGTATGAGNAAAATGCAACGGATAGNTTTTGGTATACNTANCCNACAAACAGTCTTTCTCTAGCCAAGGCCAGAAAATACTGGCCCTCTGATATCCAAGGCTGGTTATTGAACCCGATAAGCCAAACAGGACCGGAGGGCAGTTTCGCTCTGGTGAGGGCGCTTAATGGTTCCTTGTTTGATCGTTTTAATGGGGCCGAGCCTGAAAGAGACGATTATTATTTTCCTAATCGTGATTTCTCCACTGGTTACATTTTGCAGGTGCAGGCTACTACGAACACACTGACCAAATCTGGATCACGAATAAAGATGACTTTTTATTGGCCGTTATTTGAGCAAGTTACAGAAGCCTTAGAGCCTAAGCCAACAGCAGTTGACCCNATGGCAAAGTATAGGCTCAAGCGCATCAGCGATATTGTTAAGGAGTCTCAGTCTGGTGGTGATATTCCCCCATTCAAGTCTATGGAATTTACTATCACGACTTCTGGGCTGTTAGAGCCTGCTTTATTGGAAAGCAATCTTACTCTTCAGGAAAGGCGTTTCATGAGAGAGATGCGTGTTCTTCAGCCAAACGAGCGCGTGGATCCAGATGATCCAAGATTAGAGGGGTTATTTAATGATTATTATTCCTTTAAACACAACTACGGAGGCCAGCCGAGGAATAGGAGAATGTTTAACAACGGGGATCGCTATTTTTATAAGGTGAAAATTCCAGGAGATAGCTGGGTTGGTGTAGATAAATATTCTGATAGGAGCAGAGATCCATCATTCCGGCCAGATAAGTGGTTCTTTGAACTTCCATATGCTTTACAAATTCAGGGTGGCACAGGTGTTGAGAGCANAGTTAGTCCCATTGGTCATTCGGGCATGTGGCTTCANACTTATGGCGGCAATTCTCCTGTTCAAATAGCCTGGGTAAATCCGAGTCAGTTTCCTTACTTCGGGAAATACGATAAAAATGGAATTTTTTCAGGGCTGTTGCCGCCTAATTTTCTACCTTATTTTAAATTTGGTACTTTAGATTCAGATGCGCCCAATCACTACAGGATAAGTTTTCTCGGCTTAGACCCTGGAGGTTCAGGTAAATTCCAGACCTGGGAAAGTATTTTGCGTGATTATGCAGTCGCTAAGAGGGGGGGGCGGCCCAACCTGCTAATTAACCAAGGGGANCATTATACTCTTCGTCAACACATGCGTATTACCACCCACCGTCGGGCAACTGCGGATGAAATGGAGCTTAATAAGGGTTTTCCAAAGTGGGATAAAGTCTACGATGAGAAAAAGGTTCCCANATTATGGAGGGTGGTACAGTGAAATTCTTGCCANTTCACGAGCTGCGAAGAGTTAAGGGTTTTACTATGGTTGAGCTTATGGGGGCCGTAACCATTGCGTTGTTACTTATTATCATGCTCTACAGCATATTCAGTAAAGTGCAGAACATTTTTGTTACCGGTCAAAATCGTACTATTGCAATGGATGAGGCGCGTACGGCAATGGATATGCTGGTGGATGATTTTAAGATTCTTAACCTGATTGGTGATGTAAAGGGAGACGAACCAAACCTAAGGTGGATGCCAGCTGTTGAGATAAATGCTGCTTCTTATCCGCTGCCTCCTTCAAATCCTAGAGCTAATAATTGGTCTCTTATAACCAACTCCACTAAAGTCACCTATTATAATGAAAATTATAATGCCCGTTTTATTACCAAGGCTCGTATTGAGTTAAGTGACGGAAACTTTACTGCTCATGTTGGGCCTAANCCTTCGGTTCCTGCGCCGAGTGGTTCCAAGCTTTATCTTTATCATCACGACTGCCGGTTTTTCACCTTTAATGGGGCGTGGAAAATGGTGCATTACAAGTTTGGCCCGCGTGAACGATATTTTATGCCCCATTATGATGTTAAAAGTAGGATGATTCTTAAAGATCCAGAAAAATTGGGAGGTATGGTGGATTTAGTGGATTCTCCAGTGGGAGCTCTTTGGGTTTATCGTTCGCCATCCTCCTCAAAGGGTGGTTTTGATGGCGGATTAGGCCAGCAANTGGTCGATCATGAAAATCTGCAGAAAATGGAAATACCCTTGAGATGGGATTTAGGAATTACATATTCAAAAGGTGATAAGGTATTGGATTGGATAGATAAGAGTAGCTACCAATATATAAATAAAACTCCNNCAAATNAAGTGGCTCCATGGCTCGATACTAGTGGGGTGCACTGGGCAAAATTGAACACCGGNGGGCTTGATTCGCCNATGGGTTTTGCAAGGCTGGTTGATGGAGTGATTCACTTTAGGGTGCGTGCTGCAGACCCAAGGAATCCTGAGCGTGATCTTAGAGAGTATACTGATAGAAATAATCCGTTTACTGGATATCATTTGCCGACTCATGTGATTGTTGAAATGGCGGTGTTGGACCGTAAATTGTTGAGGGAAATAGAAAGTGGTATGGAACAGCAGCTTGAAGATATTCAGTTAACCCAAAAGGAAAAAGATTTTATAAATTCCGCCTGGAACACGAAAATAGATCGAGATAGACAAACTCAGCTTAGGTTAGCGGCTGAAAGGTATCGGTTACGATTGGAAGAGATAAATAAGGAGNAGAATCTGGATCGGATATATTTTTTTAAACAATTGGTTAAAGTTCGCAATCGAGAGGGGGCTGAATGAAAATAGATGAGTTAAAACCAGAGAAGGCAGCAGTTCTAATCGTCGCTCTGATAATGTTGGCCATGGTAACTTTTCTAGTTGTTGCTTTTGTTGGTTTTGCACGCTTCGAACGAGCCTCAGTTGCTTCATCCTTAAGGCAAACAGAGGTAAGTTTTATATCCGGAAGCAGTCAGTCCATTGCGTTGACTAATGCGATGAATTCCATTTTTACCGATAAAAATGGAACTGCNTCTTTGCGTGTTTCTATAGTGTCCTCAGTCAATCAACAAGCACCTGTCTACATAGATTCAACTGGTGATGGTGTGCAAGATACTAATTCTACTTACTTAAACCTGAACGCGGAGAGAAATAATCCCTNGCTTGNTGGAGATCCGTTTTTTCAGCCTTCAGATNCTGCAACAGGAGTATTTGGGGATCCAGAATGGATTGGGTTGCTCGAAAATCCCAATGAACCTCATAGTTCCAAAAACCGGTTTGTCGCTCGGATGGCTTACCTGACCGTACCGGTCAGCGAGATACTAAATGTTCGTTATAATCACCGATTTGGNTCNTTNGATTTAGCCAGTCATGATCGGGGNCAGGGAGATTCTCCTCATAGCATTAATTTGGCTGCACCGTTATTTCACATGCATCCTGAATTGTTCAGTAATCCNAGCTACNACCCTAGTCTGTATGCTGGAGCCATGCATGAGTTGGGTGCAGCGGTGGGGGATGCCTACTTTTATGGACGTCCATCCTTTGGGTTTAAACAGGCAAGAATTGAGAATAAATCAACTCCGGTTTCATTCCGGGCGCATCAGGCTGCTGAAAAGCTGTTGACCGAGAAGGATCTGGCGGGGGGTAGTGGTGGTTCGCTAAATACATGGTTCAGGATACCTGGTGATGGGAAGAAGCCGTATGGTTTATATAAATTTTTAGGAACCTTCTCGGCTGCTGAGTTGCCAGAGGAAAAGACTGGTTTTGACTTAAGCTCTATAAGAGATGAATCAACTTACGGTTATGCATTTCCGGTTGTTTCCCCTTATGACCAAAAGTCAGCCATAAAGTTTCTAAATTATCATGGTTTGAAAAGCGGCGATAAAATTGTTCCCGATAGCCTGGGGCCACATATCGTGGACCCGATTCGATTTGACCTTATAACCCCTGAGACTCACAGCCCGACGGAGATGAAAGAGCTGCTGGTCAGGTTGGTTGAGGGGGGTGATTTTGAGACAAATGTTCCGCATAGGTTGAACCCACTTGCAGACTACGTCAAAATGGTGGTAAGTGGGTTGCCAGACAACTGGCGTATTTTGGTGAGAGCTAACACTAACGCTCCCTGGGTTAAGGTCCCTACCTCTAACATCGTTTATCATTCAGCAACTCAGGCTAATCCTTTCCATTGGTCAACTCAACCGAGCGTAATGCTAAATTCCCCGGCGACGCCCAGCTTGCACCAGTTTTCATTTCAAAGCACTGGTGAGATGCTCATAAGTTCTAATTTTAGAAAGTATAAGGGTAATGCTGTAGAGTATTGCTGGGGGTACTATGATTCGGACACGAGAGAGTGGATTCGGCAGCTTAGTATCCCGGAGGACCCTGGTGAGGATTTACCCGCTGCTTTAGGGAACATAAAATGTGAGTTAGTTTACCGGCCTCAAGCTGTTCTTGCTGATAATATTCCCTATTACGTAAAGGTTTGGGACCAAATGGTTGTATCGCTGCATCGTTCAGCCCAGTTGGATGATTTATCNAGAGTAAATTTCACTAATAAGGTGGGAGNCATTCCTTCAATTATACCCGGCAATAGAGTTGGACGTGTATTGCCTCCAAATATTTCAGCGGATTCATTTGAATACGACAGCACCACGGGGCAATTTACGCTTTTAAATACCTCTTTTAACAGGTGGGCAAATGGTGATTATGTACGATTTATTTCAACTGCGCAGCTTACCGTTGGGGCAGANGGAGCCATGGGGGGGAACGTTTACTCTGATCAGGTGTTTTATTTGCAACGAGAGGGCAGTGATTTGCCTCCTAGGTTTATNCTTCANCATACTGAGCGACCTTATGTAGGTAGTCCGGTGAGATTAATTAATTCTGGCACTCATACATTAGAATTGGTCCATAAATTTAAGATTGATGGGTTAACTGATGCAGTCGAGAAAATGGCNGGAAATATGCTTAATGAATCNATCGATACTATTGGTCAAGAAGCGGGGGGCTCTCATCAATTAGGAGGTGCTAGTTTGCCGCTCCCTGACCCAGCCGCTCCATTTCCCCTGGTTTACGGTATAGGTGCTCATCATAAGTCAAAGGGTCAATGGCATAAGGCAAATAAAGGTATTCCATGGGGGCGTGGTTCATCTTCAGTGTTTTCGGCCAAAGGCTCCTATACCACCGAGACAGAGCGGATATTACAGGTTGCTGCTAATATTGGGGATGTTTATTCGGAGCCACCAGTAATTGAGATAACCGGAAAGGATATAATCAGAAGTTCAATTTCAAATAATTANATGGCTTTCGGTCAGCCTTCTGCTGATGGTTTAGTAAGTGCTGAGATACGGTATAATTTGGTGAGTATGGCAAATGGACGTCCCGCAGGAATTGACTATGGGCCATACCGGGTATTTTTTGAACCATCTTTAAATCAGTCAATCGATAGTATTATACAGAAAGGGTATGTTAGTGGGGTAATCGTATTGGAAAAAAGATCGTTCATGGATAANCAGCTAACNAAACTTCAAACGCGACGTNTTGCTGAGTCATCAATTNGCAGNTTGAAATTAGCAGGAGTTTATCCCGCGAANAATGGGGCATGGAAATGGAACCTTAAGGAACTGGTTTGGAAAAATGGATTGTCAGCAAGCAAGGGAAATCTTGGGTGGGTTGGTTTAAATTTAGCTATCGAGATGGAGAGTGGGCGTTTTGTTGAAGTTTATCTTAACGGTAAAAAGGTTCTTAATTACAGCTCAGCAATAAGGGTAGAACCAAAGTTAAAGCAGAGTTGGATAACAACGGACTCAGGCAATTCTCTGAGGCAGGCAGCTTTGTGGGCAGAAGCTAAAAAAGGCATTGCTCCAGACCCGATAGTAGATGATTACTTTTTTACCCTTGTGCATCCGGCAGTTACGATTGCTGATTCGGTATTTCAGAAAAGTAGGAATATTCAGTTACCTCCGTCGTTATCAACTGGCTGGACTTATGAGGCTTACACCAAATTCCTTAGTAATTATCAATATAGCTTTTCTGGTATATATCCTACTGCATATGAGGGGGTCTTCGATCGAGACAATAGTAATAATATTTATCTCACGGGTTTACAGAGAAGAGATTGGTTTACGGGGGATGACCCTGCTACGAGTTGGTATCGCAGGGGGGCTCCAAAAATAATAGGAGTCAAAGATAGAGGAATAGGGGGTAATGATACAACTATGGGGGGGTACAAGTATCGAATGCCTGCTTTGAGTGAAGTTTCCCTGAGGCTTACCTACGATCGCAAAAATAATAAGGTAATGGCTCGTTTGGCGATGGAAGTAAATATGCCCCCAGCAGGGCTGCTTCCATCGTGCCAATTGAAGATTAAAGAATTAACCCTGAGCGGTAACGGGATTCCAGAGTACCGGGATGTTAATGGTTTTAATGCTGAAGATGGGGCTGCCTTTCCTGTCAATGGAAATATAAATACCACCTTAAATCTTTCTACTACAGGTAGTGATATTTCAGCTGTNTTGCTCTCCGGGACCTTGCCGAACGGTTTTAATCGCGTCCTTTCCGATCCTGCCACCGGTGCTGTTAAGTCGCTGGCTGATATTAAGTTTAGTGATATGCAAGTTTCATTTAAGGCGCAAATAATAGCGGGAGGTAGCAGAGTGGTTGATTTCTTTGATGGAACACTGGTCTTGCCACCAGCCAGTTTGGGGAATCCCATGGCCAATCATGAGCTTTTTGCTCCGGTTTGGAACGCAACAGATGCAGTAGGCTACGCGCCCGGTAAAGTTGTGCTAGATCCAGTTAATTATAATTATTATCGACTCAGGCCTGATGGNTCGGGCTTAGTCAAGCCGCCTGCTACCGGNTGGGCGCAGCTAATTGGTCGAAAATTTCGTAAGATTGATCTTTCCAGTCAGGTAAATGATCCATTAGTCAATGGTTCACAAAGAGGGTGGCAGACCCGTGTTTATGCGCCCACTTATGTATCGGGCGGGAAGTTGGTTTCTAATTTGAATGAAACCAAGGTATTGTGGAGTCCGGCGGCTGATCCAGAGATTACCCCGGGTAAAATATACACAGCTGCCTCCTTCGCTGGAGAATTTGGGAGATCATTACGACATCATTTTGGCGTAAATTTGGGTGCGGTTAATGATGCTTATCAGCCATGGGGAAGAACTAATACCGGGGGAAAGAATGATCCAAGCATCAAAGATCCGGCCATTAATCCTAAATATAACCCAGCGAATTGGTGGACTTTTCCGGATGTTTTGCGTGGGGGAATAAAAAGTGTGGGGTGGTTAGGGCAGGTTCATCGAGGTACGCCATGGCAGACACTGTACCTCAAATCAAAGTCGGCACCGGGAGTAATCGAAATACAGTCAATTGATGATCGAACCGGAGTAATCACCACTGCTGAACCGCATAATTTAAGAATTGGAGATATAGTGGGCTTCTCTGGTGATAAACCTGATTCTTGGACTGGGGTAACTAGTCTTAATGGCGAAGTATACCCGGTGAAGGAGGTAATCGGACTTAATCAGTATACATTGTGGAATACCAGTTTGGGAGATTATGCAGTACAGGGGTATAATCAGCAGGAGGATGGATTTTACCCAACGCCTGGTTTATCGCTAGATTCCATGTCATGGGCTGCATGGGCGGGTAGTTTTGACACGAAACCAGTGAACGATAGGCGTTTATTAGAGGCGTTTTATGTTTCCAACGGTAGTAAACTAAGAGGCAGGTTATCAGTTAATAATCGCACCATCGAAGCGTGGAGTGGGGTGCTTGACGGAGTTGCTGTAGGCGCTACAGTAATATCGGCACCCTATCGGCGTATAGGTTCATTTCACGGTGGTAATTATGACTGGAACTCTTCTCCAAGACTTCCTGCCAACAAAGTTTCAATTAGTACCAGAAAAGGAGCTGCAGACAAACGCTGGAATTTAGGCATATTCGAAGGGATAGCTGCAGAAAGACAAAAAGGTAGATTTAAAAGAACGACCGACATTCTTGAGGCCTCACAATTAACCGATCAATCTCCTTATCTGCCCTCACCTGGGGGAGTGGTCAACCCTGGTCAAGTTGATGAACTGGACATAGAGAGGATTCCTATGCAAATACTTTCCCTGCTCAAGGCGGGTGGCCCCAAACGGTATCAAATGTATATTTTTACCCAGCAACTAAAGCCCGCGCGTCGCTACCAACTGCCAGGTAAAAAGGGAGGGCCGGGCTTTGACGATGACGGGAATGTTTTCAATTATGAAGTTGTCAGCCAAACAGCCCAACGGGTGCTCGTTGAGTTGATTGGAGCTGAGGAATGGCATGAATCGCTCAAAAGTGGTCATTACGGGCAATACAGGGATGTTGATGGATCTTTGAAGGATTTGCCGAATCCCTATCCAAAAATTATCAGAAAATACCCGATTGATATGGGGTATTGATTCATTGATTTGCCGACTTGTCGGTTTGCGGTTAACCTTCAGCAGCGCATGGCGGTTGACGAGATTAGGATCGGGGGGGCAAAAGAACATAACTTAAAGAATCTTTCTCTTTCCATCCCTCGCGATCAGCTGGTTGTTGTTACTGGGTTAAGTGGTTCAGGTAAATCCTCACTTGCGTTTGATACCATTTACGCGGAGGGACAGCGTAAATATGTAGAGTCACTTTCAGCATATGCCCGCCAGTTTCTGGATCAAATGCAGAAACCAGATGTGGAGTTCATCGAGGGNCTTTCNCCTACAATAGCAATAGAACAGCGTAGTGCGGGGGGGAGCATGCGTTCGATTATTGCCACGACTACCGAAATCTATGATTACCTTCGTTTACTTTATGCTCATGTTGGCCAACCGCATTGCCCTGAAAGTGGTGGGCCGATGTCATCCCAGACTCCGACTCAAATCATCGATCGACTTCTTAAGTTACCTGAGGGAACGAGGTTGATGATATTGGCTCCGGTGATTAATCACCAAAAAGGTGAGTTCAGAGATGTAATTGAGAAGCTGGCTCGTGAGGGGTTTGTAAGGGCGCGTGTTGATGGGGAGTTGATTGAACTGGAAGTAAATACCCGAATAAAAATTGACCCCAAAAAAAAGCACTATATAGAGGCGGTGGTAGACCGACTGGTGATCAATCCGGACATGCGTCAAAGATTGGCTGATTCGGTGGAGACAGCATTAAAATGGGGTAAGGGAAGGTTAATTGCGCTAACTCAGGGCAAGGCATCCAAGGGGCAGGGCAAATGGGATGAAGAGCTTCATTCATCGCAGATGGTATCAGCTAAAACCGGTAAAAGTTATGACACACTAACTCCGAAGCATTTTTCGTTCAATTCACCGTTTGGGGCTTGTCCTGTTTGTCATGGGCTTGGGCAAAAACTCGTTTTTGATCCTGAACTAGTGGTTCCTAATCCTGAGAAATCTCTTTCGACCGGGGCTGTTGCCCCATGGAGACGGGGTGGGCGGCGGATGATTATCTATTATAACCATGTGATTCGAACCGTTGCTAAACATTATAACCAGTCTACAGATACTCCATGGCAGAATTTACCAGAGGAATTTAAAGAGGTAATTCTATTTGGCTCGAAAGATGAGGAGATAAGTTTCAATTTTCGTAGAAACGGCAAGTCGACTGTAAAACCTTTTGAAGGGGTTATCCCAAATTTGGAGCGTCTACTGCAGGAGACAGATAGTGAATTTACGAAGAAACGCGTAAAGGGCTGCATGAGCAGCCAGCCTTGTGATGTTTGTAATGGACAGCGATTACGCCCTGAGATTTTGGCGTGCACTATTGGCGGTAAAATGGCCAATAAATTCCGTCCGTCATTGATGGGTAAACGCAGAAAGGTTGCTTTGCCAGGGCTATCAATAATGGAGGTTTGTCGATTATCGGTGAGGGAAGCTTTGGAGTTTTTTGATAAGTTGGTTTTTACCGAGCTCGAAGAAAAAATTGCCGGCGAAGTACTCAAAGAGATCCAATCTCGGTTGGGCTTTCTCAACAATGTTGGGTTAGGTTACTTATCACTTAATCGAGAAAGTGGTACCTTAAGCGGAGGGGAGGCCCAGAGAATTAGATTAGCTACTCAAATTGGGGCGGGTTTGGTTGGGGTGATATATATTCTGGATGAGCCTAGTATTGGATTACATCAACGTGACAATGACAGGTTGATGGACACGCTCAAGGGGTTACGGGATTTGGGAAACACGGTGATTGTCGTCGAGCACGATGAGGATACGATCCGTTCTGCTGATTACTTAATAGATTTGGGGCCTGGGGCTGGGGTGCATGGCGGGGAGCTTGTAGCGAGTGGTTCCTTAAAGGAAGTTTGCCAGTCCAAAAAATCAATAACCGGTAAATATTTAACAGGGGAATTTAAAATTGATGTTCCTAAAGAACGCACCAAGGGCTCAATTGATAAAGGTTGGTTGGAAATTATAGGGGCGGCTGAGAACAATCTGAAGTCGATTGATGTGAAGATACCATTAGGCACGCTCACATGTGTTACGGGAGTAAGTGGATCGGGTAAAAGCACATTGGTAAATGATATTTTACAGCGTGCTCTTTACAGGAAGTGGCACGGATCAAAAGAGAAGCCTGGGCTCCATGAAGCCATCAACGGTGCTGATTTATTGGACAAGGCTATTGTAATTGATCAGTCCCCCATTGGTCGTACTCCCAGGAGTAATCCTGCTACCTACACGGGTATGTTTACTCATATACGCGATTTATTCGCGAAATTACCGGCAGCCAAGGTAAGAGCTTATGGGCCTGGTAGATTCAGTTTTAACGTAAAGGGGGGGCGATGTGAAAAATGTCAGGGGGATGGGGTATTGAAAATTGAAATGCATTTTTTACCGGCAGTTTACGTGGATTGTGAGGAATGTGCCGGGCAAAGATATAATCGTGAAACCTTAGAAATTCACTATAAAGGATTAAATATATCAGACGTACTTAATATGACTGCCGATGAGGCTTGCTCCTTTTTTAGGGCAGTGCCTCAAATTCATGGTGTATGTCTGACTTTATCTGAGGTAGGATTAGGGTATCTACGGTTAGGGCAGTCAGCTACAACTCTAAGCGGTGGAGAGGCTCAGAGGGTTAAATTGGCTTCTGAATTATGCAAGCGATCAACTGGAAGTACATTATATCTAATGGATGAACCCACCACTGGACTGCATTTTCAGGATGTTTCTCGTTTGCTTGATGTGTTTGGCAAATTGCGAGATGCTGGGAACACGCTCGTTGTGATTGAGCATAATCTTGACGTGATTAAATGTTCCGATTGGATTATTGATCTCGGCCCTGACGGTGGTGATGAGGGCGGTAAATTAATTGCTCAAGGCCCTCCAGAATATATAGCTGAGAGTAAAGTGAGTTGCACTGGAAAATTTTTGAAACGATTCCTTCCGAAGGCCAAGCTTAAAAGAGGGAAAGCTAAAAAAGTGGCTGCATGAAATGCGGTATCTGAAGTACTATCTTTTATTTAGTTTAGTTTTTCCGAGTTTTCATGCGGTCAGTGCTGAGTTGGTAGGTGGGGCTAAATTTGATAAAGATGACAGCTATTACCTAGCTGCTCTNAAGAGTTTTGACAGTAAAGCATGGGCCAATGCGACAAAATGGTTCAATAGGTTGCTTGAGGAATATCCAGATTTTGAAAAACGTTCAAAGGTCGTCCTTCTTCTGGCGCAGTCACTCTATAAACAGGAGAATATAAAAGAAGCTTACGGTATATTATCAAATAATAAGGAAGATGCGGGGAAGTTCGCCGACGAATACATTTACTGGATGGCTGAGTGTCGTGTTAGGCAGGGTAACTACGCTGCTGCTGATCAGCATTTTAATGAGTTGTTAGCGCGTTACCCTAGTTCAGAGAGGGTTTTGGAAGCCACGGTAAATTCAGCATTTACAGCTTCTGAGCGCGAAGATTGGCCGAGAGTGATCTCACTTTTACGCCCTGCCGATAGCGCATTTCAAATAAGGTCAAAAAAGAATTTTGATTCGAAGGTTTTACAAGAAGGAGGTTTGCTTCTGGCTAAGGCACTTTTGGAGCAAAAAGACGGCATATCAGCTGAACTGCTGCTGGATAGGCTTCCGGAGTCGTTGGGACCAGAGTCAGGTTGGCGCCGATCTATCTTGTATGTTGATATATTAATTTTTAATAAAAGATTCGAGGAAGCCATTACTGAAATTAGTCGATTGCGTGAAGTATTAAGGCAGACAAAAGCTAATTCATTATGGCAATTGAGTGCGGCGAGAAAACATTCACAACTCTTGGAGGCGATGGGTGATTTGGGCCTGGCCGCTGAAATTTACAATGAACTCATAGGTGAAGGTATTCAGGGTCGTGTTAGAGCGTATTCATGCTTAGATGCATCTAGGCTATATATGATGTCTGGAAAGTTCGATGATTCACTAAGGTTACTCAAAGTATTAGAAAGTATTTCGGATTCTAATTCCACGTTGGCGCTTAGTCATCTTCTCATCGGGGAAATACAAATGAGTAAAAATCAACCTCTGAAATTTGAAGTTGCCCAAAAATCTTACAAAGAAGCGTCTAAATATAATATTCAAGGTGATTTAGGCGCTAGAATTCATATGAGGGTAGGTGAGTGTTTTTTTGGGAAAGAAGAGTATCAAGCGGCAGTTGAAGAATTTCATAAAGGCATGGATCGAGTAAATGATCCGGTTATCTTAGCAAGGATTAATTATTTAGACGGTTTAGCTAAAGTCAATTTAGGTAGGCTGGAAAATGCGAAGGAGGTTTTCTCCGGAATAGTGAACATGGCAAATCCCGATCAGCTGGGTTTGGGTCGAATAAAAGATTGTGCAAATTGGATGTGGTTCAAATCAGCGGTAGAGCAGTCGAATCTGATTGAGGCCGATTCACTCCTTAAAGAAGCAAGGAAGAATCTATCATCATTGTTTCCATATTTTTTACTGGGCATGGCTCAAGCACGCATAACAGCAGGACAATTAGAATTGGCGGAAGAACATTTGATTGAATTTAATAATCAGAAGCAAGACCATGATCTACTTGCCGCAGCGGAGCTTGAAACAATCAGGGTTCAAACAACTAAGGGTCAATGGGGTGATGCAATAAGGCTGTATGACAGATGGCTCAAAAAATACCCCAATCACAAAATGAGGGGTAAGGTTTTGCTGGACCGTGCGTGGGCCTTAATGCGTTCGGGGCAAAAGATTGCCGCGATGAAGGCCTACGAGAACCTGGCATTTACCAAGGTAAAATCTCCGCAAGTTTATACGGCAAAAATTTGGTTGGCGGATCAATATTTTAATTCGGTAACAAATCGATTGGCGGCAGAAAAGATATACCAAGAGGTTGCTTCGGAAACAAATTGCCCTCCCTATTTAAGGCATCGGTCTCAATTGATGGCAGGACGGGCGGCAATGGTTAGACAGGGTTATGATGATGCAAAAAAGAGTTTTGTTGCTTTAATAAATAACAAGGATGTGTCAGCTCCTGAGCGCATACAAGCAACCTTTGCCCTTGGAGATTTGATAATGTTTGAATTGAAATCATCACCTGTCAATTCTCCCCAAGCCGAAAAGATACAAAACGAGAAAATTCACCAGTCAACAAACACATTATTTGGGTTGACGCAGATTGTGCAAACCAATCGGGTAGCAGCCCGAGCTTGGGGCAGGATCGGCGATATCTCCCTAATGGTGGCACGTAAACGTGAATCTCATTATGCTCACGCTAAGGTGGCCTACGANAAATCAAGGTCCATTTCAGAACAGCAGTTAATAAATTTATCGGGAGCAGGCGACTATGATGATATTTTATATCAGGCGCTGATGGGGTTGGCTTATTGTTCAGATAGGTCTACAATAGGCAGCGCTGGTGAAATACGTAAAGTTGCGCTGGAGGATGCACTCAAGAATGTTACTGATGTGTATCAAGATAGTTACGGTCACCCGACCAAAAAGATTAATTTATATTGGCGCGGGCAAAGCGGAGTTATGGCTATAAGGTTTCTTACTGAGTTAGATAGATATGATGATGCACTGCAAAAGTACGATGAATTGGAAACCTTATTTCCTAATATGCGGCCCTTTTTTAAGGAAAAAAAACAGCGACTGGAGAANCTTAGGGCTGCAAAGCCCTAANTATNAATAGGTTTTGAAAAACACAATAGTATTGCCAACTAAGCTTAAACAAATTGATTAAAATGGTAGCAAACAGTGATTCACTTAATGGACGTAAGGGATGTTCGCGGCGTATATATGTTAAGGGTAAACTATATCCGGACCTTAGTGTGCCAATGCGGGAAATAGATCAAAGTCCGACTAAGTTAATATCAGGAGAAATTGAGACCAACGATCCTATTCGGGTATATGACTGCAGTGGCCCTTGGGGTGATCCTGCTNTTGATTGTGATGTAGAGAAAGGGTTGCCACCGTTTCGTGATGCTTGGATTCGGGGGCGCGGAGATGTTAGTGCGTATGGTGGCCGGGAGATTAAACCAGAGGATGACGGATATTTATCNGTTAGACATGTTGAATCTGCTAACGATCGCAAGCNGAATCGTGTCTTTCCCGGTTTAAGCCGTGACCCTCTAAGGGCTAAGAGTCACCCAGTAACACAGCTTTGGTATGCGCGCCAAGGTATTGTAACACCTGAAATGGAGTACATATCTATTCGTGAAAACCTTGGACGCGAGCGNGCACTAGAGTTATTGGAAAATAAGAAAGGGGCCCGCAACGTCTTAAACCAACAGCANCGTGGGGAAGGGTTTGGGGCGAAAATACCCGATTATATTACGCCGGAATTCGTGCGAGACGAAGTGGCAGCCGGGCGTGCAATCATTCCTGCAAATATTAACCATCCCGAGTTGGAGCCAATGATAATTGGGCGTAATTTTCTCGTAAAAATAAATGCAAACATAGGTAATAGTGCTGTAGCCTCTACTATTGAGGAGGAGGTGGAAAAAATGCGCTGGTCAACTCAATGGGGCGCCGACACNGTCATGGATCTTTCTACGGGAAAAGATATTCATGCAACTCGTGAATGGATTATTCGAAATAGTCCTGTGCCTATCGGTACGGTGCCNATCTATCAAGCGCTGGAGAAGGTTAGGGGTAAGGCGGAGAATTTAAATTGGAGTGTTTTCCGAGACACATTAATTGAGCAAGCCGAGCAAGGGGTGGATTATTTTACAATTCATGCCGGGGTTCTGCTGCGTTTTATCCCTCTAACTGCGAAAAGGTCTACTGGAATAGTGAGTCGAGGGGGGAGTATTATGGCTAAGTGGTGTCTTTCCCACCACAAGGAGAATTTTTTGTATACCCACTGGGATGAAATCTGCGAAATAATGGCACGCTATGATGTAAGTTTCTCAATTGGGGATGGTTTGCGCCCTGGCGCAATTGCAGATGCCAATGACGATGCACAGTTTGGTGAATTAAAAGTTCAAGGTGATCTCGTGAAAACCGCTTGGAAACACGGAGTTCAGGCTATGTGCGAAGGCCCTGGTCATGCTCCCATGCACATGATTAAGGAGAACATGGAGAAACAGTTAGAATGGTGTCACGAATCACCATTTTATACTCTTGGGCCTTTAACTACAGATATTGCGCCTGGGTATGATCATATAACCAGTGGGATTGGAGCGGCCATGATCGGTTGGTACGGTACTGCGATGCTTTGTTATGTAACCCCAAAGGAGCATCTCGGATTACCTAATCGTGATGACGTAAAGGAAGGGGTTATTACTTATAAAATTGCTGCACATGCAGCTGATCTAGCAAAAGGCCATCCGGGTGCTCAATATCGTGATAATGCCCTGAGTAAAGCGAGGTTTGAATTCCGTTGGGAAGATCAGTTTAATCTTAGCTTGGATCCTGAACGGGCGAGGGAATTTCATGATGAAACCTTACCTGCTGATGGAGCGAAGACGGCACATTTTTGTAGTATGTGTGGGCCAAACTTTTGCAGTATGAAGATTACTGATGATGTTAGGCGTTATGCTCAAGAGAACGGTTTTGGTGANGATGAAGTGCTTGCCGCTGGNATGGAGGAAAAGTCCCGTGAATTTGCAGAAAAAGGATCAGGAGTTTACTCCTAGCCGTAATCTTGCGTTCTTTTCCGGTTTCAAATTAGGTTTTAAAGGTAATTTGTATCGGTAATACCAAGAACATACTTGCTGTAGATTTTCTGAAGGTAGAGCTCTTAGTACAGCCCCGGAAGATTTAGCGAATGATTATGTCGCTTGAAAAGACTATTGCTAAAAAGGTTGTGGTGATTACCGGGGTGGGCCGGGGTTTAGGCCGTGCAATGGCGAGGGAGTTTGTTGCTCAAGGTCACACCGTGGCAGGGTGCAGCNGAAATGAAAAAAAACTTTTGGCTTTGGTAAAAGATCTCGGTGATTCAAACATATTTTCCCAGGTAAATGTGGCCGATGACTTTTCTGTGCAGCAGTGGGCAGTTAAGGTAATCAAAGAATTGGGTGCGCCGGATTTATTGATTAACAATGCAGCTGTGATAAACAAAAATCAGTTTTTATGGGAACTCAGCGCTGAGGGNTTTAGTGAAGTGGTTGATGTAAACATCAAAGGTGTTGCTAATGTAATTCGTCATTTTGTTAAACCAATGGCAAAAGCAGGGAGAGGAGTAATTGTCAACTTCAGTTCCGGATGGGGCAGAAGTGCTTCTCCTGAGGTGGCACCATATTGTGCCACAAAATGGGCAATTGAAGGTATGACCCAATCACTCGCCCAAGAATTACCAGAAGGGTTGGCGGCTGTGCCTTTAAATCCAGGTGTAATAAATACAGATATGCTCCGGAGTTGCTTTGGTCCTTCTGCAGCTGATTTTCCCTCTGCAGATGAATGGGCGACGATTGCAGTTCCCTTTTTATTGGGATTGAGCACCAAAAATAATGGTCAGTCGCTGACGGTCAGCTAGTTTCGACTTGTTCACAGGCTGTGAATTTGATAGTGTAATNCAAATGGCAAATTCGCCACGTAAAAATGATCNACCCANANGNATGATGCTTGGAGTTGGGTTGGATTCCGACGGTCATAAACGAATCACCAAAGGGGAAAACTTTGCNCTAGTAGGTGGCTCAAAGGATACCCACGAAGAGATGACTGAAAAGGCGGTTAAAATAAACGAAAAGTTGGATGAACGCGGTAAGAGGTTGGAAGATGTNAGCCGTGAGGAGTTCGATGACATTGCCAACGATGTTGGGCTTCAACGTTTTGATCCTGATAAAAATTAATATAACCTAAATTGAGGTTCGTTATTATCTTTTTTCACCCTGTGGTTTTAATCAAAATATTCAGTTATTTGAATTTCTCGCAAAGTCACCATATGGATTCACAGGCCTTGGTGGTGATGTGAGAGGCAGGACAAGTATTGGCTACTAAAGGTCTTCACCCGTCGGCTTATTAGTCGGCGGNTGAAGCATCAATTCCAGGTCAGAGGGTCTACTTTATAATACTCTGCAAATAATTCGTAAAGTTCGGGGCGTTTCTTTTTAAGATAGTAGGGTTTTTCAAAAAATGTTTCAGTAGTAACACTAAAGAATTCGGCGGGGTTGGTTGCCCCATAGTAATCAATGACTGTCTTATCACCGCTCTCAACCTTTTGTTGTAAATCNGCAAATACTCGAGTGCAGACTTTCCTCCATTGTTTGTATTGTTCCTTGGATCCGAGTATCGGTGCTCCATCAGCCAGTCCGTCNGCCTGATCCAACTGGTGTGCGAATTCATGCAGAACTAAATTTCTGCCGTCTTTGGTGTTTTGAGCTCCAGATTTGGTATTATCCCAAGATAATACTACTAATCCTGATTCCCACGATTGACCCAAAACTTGGATGTTTTTTTCTGTGTGTATGCCGCCATAGGCCTCTTGTTTTGTGGCAGTGTAACCCTTTGGTCGGATTATCACAGAACGTAATTTATCAGGGAAAAATGTATTTTGATTGACTAAAAGTAGGCATGCTTGGGATGCAGTCANTACACGAATTTCATCAGTGATTTTTAAGCCTTCNGCTCCTCGNATATCTATTCGCTCAATAAATAAAAGTGTAAGCTGCTNNAGTTGATCTTGTAATTCTTTTGGGAGCCGTAAATAGAGCGGCCATTGTTTTTCGAGTATAGATTTCCACTCAGTCGGGAAAGGTTTTCGTGGTACATCGATTTGGGGTTGGAGTGGTTTTTTAGCCAAAAATTTTGAAGACAGTATGGCTGTCAATAAAATTAAAATTACAATGGTGGTCTCTAGCATCTTTTAGTTACTTGGCCATTTGAGATGTCTATGAAGAAAGTCAAATGTTCCTTTGCCATTTATTGTATGTGGTCCTTGGAAGAATTCTATTTCAGTTTTTTCTGGGATATCAAGGGCGGCGTACAACCTTCGAACCTTGGCATATTCGTAAGCTACCCATTCATCAGGTGCGACACCATCTTTATGTCCACGTTCGACCATGAAGGGTCTGGGCGCTATGAGTGCNGCCATNTCCGCATAGTTAAATGTGTGGCCAAGGTTGTATTCAAANATTTCATATTCTCCCGTGTATAGGTAACTATAACGCCAATCTGTTGTNGTGTTTTTTTTGATCCATTCATTAAAATCAGCTGAACATATAGAAAGAGAGNATCGTGGGATCAATGCTGGTACTCTCATTGCTGTTTTGCCTCCATATGACAATCCGTAGAAACCGATTCTGTTTTTATCGACGTATGGAAGGGTTTCCAGCCAATCTATAATCCGGTTGTGTTGAGGTATAATGACTGAGAATAGTGTTTTTCCCAATGGGTTTGCTTTACGTTGTAAAACACGAAATGCATCCTGTCCTCGGTAGGGGTTATGTGGAGCAAAAACAACAAAACCCCGATCAGCTAACTCNGCNGAAAAACCCTTATATGGACCAAATGCCNTCGATTTAGGATCGCGGGTTACAGTGTCATTAGGTAACCCTTCCAGTCCATGCTGACAGACCACGACTGGGCGTTTCTCTCCTGGTTTAATGCCTTTTGGTGNAAGTAGGTATCCCCACGCAAAAACGTCCTTCCAAACGTCCAGAACGATTTCATGACATGTCCATTTATCNGTNTCCAATATCTTTCTACTTCTAGGATTAATTGGAAGATTAGCATTGGGGAACTTCCCAATGACTTCATTCCAGAATCGCTCCTTGTGTTTATCGGTTTGCTTGNTCCANGTAGAAGGTTTTTCATACCGGAAAGATTNCCAAAANTTTTCTTGTCTGCGGTATTCAGAAAAACGAAGAAGCCGTTGTGTATGGTCAACCAATTGTATTACCTGCCGTTTTTGCCGGTCAGTTGGCACTTCTATTTTATGGTTGAGGGGTTTAGGTCGTAAATTTACCTTTTCAGNNGATATATTAAGCTCTTTTAAAAATTTCTTTATGGAGGTTGGGTTGCAAAAATTATCTACCGGAATTTTTTTATTTATTCCATCTTGGGAACTGTAAAGATGTATGTAATTATTTTTAAAACCGAGGTCTCTGGCTCTTAGAAATTCTGATTCAACTAGATGGGTTGCTGGGGTGGTTAATATACCAGGGGCAGCTCCTCCACGGCGGCCTCGTTTTACCATGGGGGGGGCATCAATATGCTTAATGCTGCTATGTTCCACGATTAGGGTCCGGGGGCATANCAGGCTGGCAATCTCAGCATCGCCAAATTGTTCTAGTAGGCCGAATACATTTCTGTATATAGGTTCATTCCAGATTCTGTCGCGTTCGCAAAAATAACCACTTATCATAGTTGCTTTTACGCGGTTATCTATGGCAGCTGCATAGAATCCTATGAGAGCTCCCTCATTATAGCCCACTATTCCAATTGGAATTGCATTGGGTGTCTTTGAGTTTTCTAAATTAAACCAATTTATTGCCGCTCGTATTTTTTGCACTTCGTAGCCGATTATATGACGACCCATTTCAAATGCCTGACGGTAGATCCATTCCCGGTGGGTTTGGTTTGTATATGCTATTCCTTCAGCGCCTGAAAATTCATCGTCACGATTAANGAGTGTTGGTATCACTACCTGACAACCTGCAATTGCTAGATGACGGGCGAATTGTGATTCGGGGTTTATGCCGGGNCATAATCCTGCTATCTGTTCCGGGGTTTGGTCAGCGTCGGGAAGGGCAATGATGCGGCCTCGGATAGGGCCGAGGGGGTTAATTAATAAACCTTCTCCAGTGACGCCTTTGAAGACCGGCCAATAAACAGAGTNTACTTCCATATGCTCATCTTTATATCGAAGGGAGCTGGTTGTTGTATTTGAGTTGAGGCCAAGACTTTTAAAAGGGATTAGTTCATCGGTAGCACCAATGCAAAATTGAAAATGTTTTCTATTTTTTTCTATNGATTTTACGTATGCCTNATCTGATGTATTATTACGATTCCAGAAATTTTTNCGGAGTTTTCGTGACAATTGGATTTTTTTATCCAGAAAAATGNTGATACCGGAAACCATGCGAACAGACAAATCTCCATCCATTTCCAACGGTCGTGTATGTGGGAATTCTTCGCCTTCTAATGAAATACTTAGAAATAAAACTATTAAAGAGATGGCAAGGTTCATGCCNAATGCCAGCTATTTGTTCCAATCTTGTCAATGAAAACGCTTAGNTATGCTCNCCGACGCTGGCCAACTCTTGATTGTTATTCGCATCTAAAATCATGAATTGTTCAGCGTGGAAAGCTGTCTCGGCTCTAAATTCGAGTTTTACTAGGTATTTTTTCTCAAAATTAATTATCAAATCTTCATCTTCCCTGCGGAGCCTATCCAAAACATTTGGATTTACCACGATTCGAAGAATGAAATCTGATTCGTCTTGGTCACGTCCTCTGAGGATTTCTGTGAGTTTGCGTTGGATTTCAACACTCATTGTGACGGGGCTCTTTATGTTGCCACGTCCATTGCAATAATGACATTCGTCATGAAATGTAGATTGAACGCTTTCGGAATGTCTTTGGCGCGTCATTTCCATTAGCCCTAGTTGNGAAATCGGCAATACGTGNGTTTTTGCTTTATCATTCCTGAGGCACTCNTTCACNTTGTTTCCTACCTTATCNCGATCACGTCGNTTTTTCATGTCAATGAAGTCGATTACAATCAGTCCTCCCATATTCCTTAACTTGAGTTGACGGCAAATTTCTTCAGCTGCTTCTAAATTTACCCGAAGAATTGTGCTTCCTTGGTCTTTCCCCCCGCCTTTGTGACTTCCGGTATTAACATCGATAGCTACCAATGCTTCAGTTTCATCAATCACAAGAGCTCCACCGCTCTTGAGGCTGACTTTTCTTGAAAAGGCCTGTTCTAACTGTTTAGTAATCCCATGCTTGTCAAAAATGGGTTGCGCATCTGTGTAAAGTTGAATTTTTTTCTTTGATTGTTTTGAGATTTTGCCAACGAGTTNTTCCATTCTGGTAAAAGCATCCCGATTATCGATAAGAATTCGATCTACGTCTTCGGTTAAAAAATCTCGGACTGTACGTTCTATCAAATCGGGTTCTCTAAANACACAGGAGGGAGCCTTATTAGAATTGATATTATTTTCTACTTTTTCCCATTGATCCATTAAGATTGCTAAGTCTCTTACAAAATAACCNTTACGGCGGCCTTCTCCGGCTGTGCGTAAGATTGCCCCCATGTTGCTGGGGATATTGAGAGATTGGAGAATTGATTTAAGTCGTTTGCGCTCTTTTGGATCTTGTATCTTTTTTGAAATACCCAGTTGGTCAGAGTANGGCAGCAGGACNAGAAATCTTCCTGGGATNGATAAATGCGTAGTGGCACGGGGGCCTTTGGTGCCGATAGGGCCTTTTTGGATTTGCAGTACAATATCGCTGCCTGCTGGATATTTCTTTGGAATATCTTTTTTTGATATGCGAGGTATTTTCCGGCGACCTCCCTTTCGTTCAATAACTTCATACTGTTTTTCAAGGTTTGCTGGAAGTATGTCCCAGTAATGGAGGAATGCGTTTTTGTCTATNCCGATATCAACAAAAGCGGCTTCTAATCGATTTTCNAGGTTTCGTACTTTACCTTTATATATACTCGCCACTATACGTTCGTCATTGTTTCTTTCCATTGTGAAGTCTTCCAGTTGGCTGGATTTCATTATGGCAATGCGCGTTTCTAAGCTCTCAGCACTAATAATAATTTCTCTTCCCGATGGTTTTTTGGGGAGNAGTTTCTGTATAAACCTTTTNACCTTTCCGACAAAGCCTGGCTCTTCCTCTTTNTCCTTGTTTTTAGGTATTGTCTCTTTTTGTTTGGATNGTTCAGGTGCGNNCTTAACACCAAAGGCCTTGTTTTCTGATTTTAAAATTTCATCTTCNTGACCATGGTTGAATATTGGCTCGTCTAGGATTCTCCCGTTTTCCATGTCTTCACGGCCTTTTTCTNTTTTAGGAATTTGGCTTCNCATGCCGCCTGTAGGGCGNAAGTTTTGACGNTTCTTTCTCGTGCCGAAATTTTTATTACTCATAATTTAAATTATATTGTCTTTTGGTATAGCTTAATGTTTTGCAGNAGCCCTAAGGCTGCTAACGAACAGATCACAGACGAACCGCCTGAGCTCAGCAGGGGNAGGGGTAGGCCTGTGACAGGCACCATGCGTATGTTCATGCCGATATTAACAAATACGTGGAAGAACATCATTGTTACCACTCCCATGGCAAGAATCCTACCCAGCCGGTCACGACTTCGGATCGCGGTTCTAATTCCAACAGCAATGATTGTTCCGTACAATAAGATCACTACAGTGCTGCCGATAAATCCACTTTCCTCAGCGATGACTGAAAAAATAAAATCATTGTGGGCTACTCCTCTTGGTAAATATCCGTATGTGTTTTGTATTCCATTCTTCCAGCCTTTGCCAGTGAGCCCGCCAGATCCGACAGAAATCATAGCTTGAACTACATTATAGGAATCCTGTTTTTGTAGAGCTCGGGCGCGGCTTATTTCTGTATTTGTGGCGTTGGGGCCTGCGTAATGTTTGGCATAATCTACGCCAAAATATACCATCAATCTGCGTTTTTGATGGTCAGGTAGTCGGATTGGCTTCCACTCGTTGGGTACAAAAAANACATACGCTAGGGCAAGGCCTGTTAAAATTGTTGCGCCNCCTACAAGTTTTTTCATAAATCCCCAAGGCGCTCCGGCAACGTACATCATCACGAGTCCTGTGGGAAGGATCATTAGCGACGTGCCAAGATCTGGCTCCATTAGTATTAAGGCAAATGGAAGCATGGCTAATCCGATTCCTTTTAGAAGCACTTTGGAATCAGATAANTCTCTNCTTGGTCGACTTAAGAATTGCGCTAAAGCNAGAACAAAAGCGACTTTGGCCATTTCTGAGGGCTGNAANTGNGTAAAGCCAAGGTCGAACCATCTTCGGGCTCCATAGCGCATGGAGCCAATGCCNGGAATTAAGACCAGNGTCAGCATGGTGATATTAAGCCAATAGAAAACNTATGCCCANCGTGCTATCTGNTTGTAATCTTTCAGGCAAAGAACAAATGCAATGGTNAGCCCTGCAAGATAAAAAATTCCCTGCTTGAAGTAGGGTTGTTTTATCAGTGTGGAAGAAGAGAAAAGTTCATTGTTGTACGTTGCGCTGTAAACGAAGAGTAGGCCGAAAGTCATTAGGCCAAGCAAAGCAATTAATAGTACCTTATCAACACGATTCCAGGGTAATATTTGAGTCAAAAAATTCATTTATTTTCCCGCTAAGGAATCATTTNTTTTTTGGGCGATTAAAACTTCGTAGATCTCTTTAGCTATTGGGGCGCANGTTTTGCCNCCAGAAACGCCCCTCTCAACCATGANAACGACAGCATATTTTGGTTTTTCGAAAGGACCAAATGAAACAAACCATGTGATTTTGTGAAAGTCTCCTGGTTTTTTAACTTCGGCAGTGCCGGTTTTCCCACAAATATTGTAATCAGGGATCATTGCGGGCTGTCCGGTTCCCTCTTCTTCGGCTACATCTGCAAACATGGCTTCACGTATTATTTTTAAACTATCAGTTCGCTTTATTAAAAGTTGACTGCGTTTTTGCGCACGACGGAACCTTATCGTGTTTTCTTTAATATTTGGATTTGTTGACTGTATTCTATCAACTACGCGTGGATGATAAATTGTGCCTCCGTTNGCGATGGCTGAGGTCATAATCGCCATTTGAAGTGGTGTAACGGTAATTTCGCCNTGTCCAATGCAAAGGTTGGCTGTGTCTCCTTNGCTCCAGNGATCTCTTACTCTTTTAATTGAAGGGAATTGNCCTGCCGTCTCCTGTTCTGGCAGCAGGCCTGTTTTTTTTCCTAAATGGAACTGTTTTCCCATCTGGACAATATGCTCCTTGCCGTGCCCTTCGACTACTGCTTGGTGAATGAAATAATAATTGCTGGATTTTTTAAAGGCCCGCTTAAAGTTGTACAGTCCAGGGCTTGCCGTGTCCTTGATTGAGCGTTTGCCTATTCGAAAACTCCCGGTCGATTCAACTAGTTTTTCCGGGTTTAATCCGTTTTCCAGTGCTGCCAGTCCCGAGATAATTTTAAATATTGACCCTGGAGGGTAACGTTCTTGAGTTGCGCGAAAGAGAAGGGGAGATGGTCTGTTAGTGAGGTATTGGTTC
>PBEJ01000044.1 GCA_002719595.1 Verrucomicrobiales bacterium | reverse complement strand
AGGACAAGGANAAGGACAAGGACAAGGACAAGGANAAGGACAAGGACAAGGACAAGGACAAGGANAAGGACAAGGACAGGTTTCAGACGTTCTCATGGAGGCATTTTTGCAACAGGCCCAAAATATGNGGGCGGAGAGATCCGGAGGTGGAGTGGGTTCGGGTCAGAGANAGTCAGATACAGNACAACCNGGNACAGGGGGAGAAGGGGGTAATCCAAATCAGAGATCGGAAGTAACCGAACCAAGTGAAATCGGTGAATTGCCCGATCTTAAACGTATGACTGCAGCTGATTGGGCTAAGCTTCCACCAAAAATGGCTGAGAAACTTTTGGAAAGTCAAAGAGGAGGCATGTCTCCGGAATTTCGCGAGCAGATTACCCATTACTTCCGAATTCTCAATGAGCGGGGGCGTAAAAAAAACACGCCAAGTAAGCCAAAAAAATAGAGAGTTCTAATATGACTCGACGCCAATTACTGGGTGTTATAGCTAGCTTACCTTTTGTGCGGGTGGCTGAATCGGCGAATATCAAGAATGGCCGAGTTGACCAGGCAATGGAACGAGGGGCCGACTATTTGCTCAATGTCCAGCAACCGAGCGGCGAATTTTCACCAAAGATGTCAGATACGATGACTGCACTGGGTATCATGGCTTTAGCATCAATGGGGCACCAGCCGTCTGATCCAGGTAAGTATGGGCGGGTTTTGCGCCAGGCATTGAATTTTATTTTGAGAGAAAAGCCGTCTCGTTATTACAAGAACGATCCCAAATTAGTTTATTTTGGAGCTGATGGTTCGAGAATGTATGGCCATGGGATTACTACCTTGTGCCTTACTGAAATGTTGGGCATGGGCGTGGGGAAAGAACAGGATACCAGATTACGCGAAGTTTGTAAGAAGGCATTGAGTCTNATTCTNCGGTCACAAAAGGTAATAAAGGGNAACCGATTTAAAGGTGGTTGGAGATATTCTCCTGCTTCACGTGATTCAGANCTGTCNATTACAGCTTGGCAACTATTGGCCTTAAGATCAGGCAAGGGAGCAGGAATGGACGTACCTAAGGAGTCTATTGATGTGGCGGTGCGTTATCTTAAGGGAAGTTATATTTCACGAGGTAATGTAAAAGGTTGTGCGTATACCCCCGGAGGACGTCCTTCGTTAGCCATGGCAGCAGCTGGTCTCTTGAGCTTGCAGGTTTGTGGTGAGCATGATTCTCAAGAGGCAAAGGGAAGTGCCGAATGGTTGAGCTCACAGAATGTTATCGGGGGTGGTCATTTCTACTACAGTACATACTACTATTCGCAGGCAATGCAAAAACAGGGGAAGGTAATGGCAAAAAAGGCCAGAGAGATCGTTGAAAAAGCACTGCTAAAAAAACAGCAAAAAAATGGTTCTTGGAATGGGAGTTACGGCCCCGTCTACTGTACGTCGATGGCGATGCTTAGCTTATCGGTAAAATATCACTATTTACCAATATACCAGCATTAAGCTGGGTTATTCTGTGTAATATTAGGACTAAAATTGGGTCTTTCTGAGCTTTAGTTCGGGTATATTTTTTCAGAAGAATGATATGGAATTGTCCTTTAACTTTTTTTTCCCCAAGATGGCAANGCCTAAAGGGAGTTTACCCTATTGAAGGGGGTGTTTATGACTTTCAAACTGAATGAATCGAATATGAATCGNAGACAGGTTTTAATAGGTATTGGAGCAATGCCTCTGTTTGTGGATGCGGGGGTAGCGGTAAAGAAGGACCGCGTTGAAATTTCAGTTGAAAGGGCAACAAACTTTTTGCTGAAAATGCAGGAGGATGACGGTTCTTTCAGTGATTCTAAATCGCGTGACGCGGCTCAGCGAGGTTACGCAATTACAGCTTTGGGTGTTNTGGCCTTGGCTTCTATTGGAAACCAGCCGGGCGATCCGGGGAAAGTGGGCTTAGCTCTCAGACGTGCGCTTAATTTTATTTTACGCAGGGATCCGCGACGNGGGGAATATGAATATTTTGGAGCGGATGGTTCGAGAATGTATGGTCATGGGATTACTACGCTTTGCCTTACTGAAATGATGGGCATGGGTGTGGATAAAGCGCAGCAGGAACGCTTGCGGACAGTAGGCCAAAAGGCAATTAACATGATTTTGCGTTCCCAGATGGTGCGTAAAGGAAACCCTAAACATAAGGGAGGTTGGCGATATACGCCAAGTTCACAGGATTCGGATTTGTCTATTACTGTTTGGCAGTTGATGGCACTTCGTTCTGCAAAGAATGCGGGATTAGCTGTGCCCAAGAGAGCTATTGACGAGGCAGTTCTCTATTTAAAACGAAGTTATTTTTCGCCGCGTGATGCACGCGGATTGCCAATTAATATGCGTAGCGGTTGNGGTTATATGCCTGGCCGGCCACCGGAATTTGCGACTGCAGCTGCNGGATTATTAAGCCTNCAGGTCTGCGGCGAATATGATGCTCCGGAAGTACGAGGAAGCGTCGCTTACTTAGANAGTCAAAAAGTGATTCCGCGCGAAATGCTCTGGTTTTACTATGGTATTTATTATTATTCTCAGGGAATGCGTAAGCGCGCAAAGCCGGTGGCGGCAAAGGCTAAGAAAGTGACTGAGGATGTGTTACTAAAGCTTCAACAAGCTGATGGCTCCTGGGTTGGTATGGATGGTATGGAACGGGGTGCNGGNAGGATATATTGTACTGCTCTTTCTATGTTGAGTTTATCAGTTCAGTACCGTTATCTGCCGATATATCAGCATTGATTCCTATTACCGGCGGCTTTTGATTTTTTTGAGGATTGAATGCGAAGGGGGAGCTTGGCTAACATTTCCTCGCATGAGCTATGAACAGCCGATTAATCAGCCTCCAATTGGCGGTTTGGAAAATATTCGTAAGGCCGATGAGCCTTGTACGATTGTCATTTTCGGCGCAAGTGGTGATCTGACATCACGTAAGCTTATCCCGGCTTTGTATCACCTGTATTTGGATGGGCAAATGCCCGATTCATTNCGTGTCGTNGGTTTTGCGCGTCGTGATAAGACCGATGAAAGTTGGCGTACGGAAATGCGCGATAGCTTAGCCGTGCATTCACGGACAAAATCCGTGGATGATGCCAAGTGGGATGCCTTTGCGAAAAATCTGTCTTATCACAAAGGGGATCTTACTGATTCGGATGCTTACACCAGACTAGCCGATCGTTTGCAGGAGTACCAAAATGAAAACCTNAAGAATAATTTAGTTTTCTANCTGGCCATTTCTCCAAGCCTTTTTGGTGATGTGGTNGATTATCTGCACGATGCCCAGTTATTGAAACGTTGGGAGGAAGGAGATGAATTTTGGCAGCGGGTGGTGGTGGAGAAGCCGTTCGGTCATGATTTGCAGTCTGCTTCGTTATTAAACAACCATCTGCTACGTCATGCGCGTGAACGTCAGATTTTTCGTATAGACCATTATCTTGGGAAAGAGACAGTACAGAATATTATGATGTTTAGATTCTCCAATGCTATCTTCGAGCAGTTGTGGAATCGTGAAGCCATAGAACATGTGCAAATTACTGTGGGGGAAACGGTCGGAGTAGGAGGTCGGGGCGGATACTTTGAGGAGGCGGGAACTATTCGCGATATGATGCAGAATCATTTGTTACAGATACTCTCGTTGGTAGCTATGGAGCCTCCACCATCATTGGCTGCAGAGGATGTGCGCGGGGAAAAGGTAAAAGCATTAAAGTCCATCCGCGCTATGACCCCTGAGGATGTTGCTGAGCGAGTTGTAAGGGGGCAGTATTTTGCGGGNACGGTGAACGGGGAAAGTNGAATGGGTTATCGTCAGGAGGAAAAGGTTGATCCTGAGAGTAACGTGGAGACTTATGTTGCCCTAAAATTATTTGTAGATAACTGGCGCTGGAGCGGGGTGCCGTTTTATTTGCGTACAGGCAAAAACTTGCCCATGAGAGCCAGTGAGGTTCGTGTTCAATTTCGCCCAACTCCGAATGTTCTTTTTGCGGCCCAAGGTGACCTTGATTTGTTGCCCAACGCCTTAACATTACGTTTGCAGCCAGATGAAGGTATTTCCCTTCGGTTTAATGGCAAGGTTCCTGGTAACAGTATCACTTCACGACCGGTGCGTATGCATTTTGGGTATGATTCGGAGTTTGGAGCCTACACACCCGAAGCTTACGAGAGGCTTTTGTTGGAGGCAATGGCCGGTGACGCGACACTTTTTATCCGCCGTGACGAAGTGGAAACCGCATGGCGCATTGTTGATGATATAAGAGCAGCGTGGGGAGATCAGCCACTTACAAATCGTGAATTTTATGCAGCAGGTTCTTGGGGGCCAATGGCAGCAGAAGAACTTTTGGCTAATGACGGATACGTTTGGCATAACCCTCAGCCCGCCGAATGAATTATTCTTTGCATCATTTCACCGATTCTGAATCCTCGATTGAAGCTGTAGCTATTCGTTGGCACGAAGCTTTGNTTAAACGTGATCCAGCAATTCCTTTTACAGTGGCACTTTCGGGAGGGCGCACGCCAAAGGCACTTTACAAGGCTTTTGTGGCAAAAGCTCAAAAAGGGCAATTTGAGAATGTACATTTTTTTTGGGGAGATGAAAGAGTAGTTCCTCCTGAAGATGATGAGAGTAATTACAAACTTGCAGTCGCCCCCCTTTTTGATTCCTTGGANATTCCAGAAACGCAAATTCATCGGTTGCTTACCGAGCGCGANGAGGAATTTGCTGTGCAACAGGCTGAGTCTGAAATTTGTCGTTTTGCTAANTTGGATNCGTCCGGGCANCCAGTTTTAGATTTGGTTTTTCTCGGAATGGGAGAGGATGGGCATGTCGCATCATTGTTTCCCGATGATCAGGAAGCGATCGAATCAAAAGCAATATATCGTGCGGTAACCTGCCCCAAGCCTCCGCCCCGCCGTATTACTTTAGGTTATCNTTCCTTGTATGCTGCGCGTGAAGTATGGGTTTTAGTNAATGGTGAGGGAAAAAAGCAGGCTTTGGCAGATTCTCTCTCTCTGGCAGGGACAACGCCTTTTGCAAGGGTTTTACAGAATCGAAAAAATACGGAGATTTTCACCGACTTTATTTTGGAGTAGTCTGTTGGGCATGGATGCCCCGAAGACCGNAAAAGATACAGAATCTACAAAAGAAAAAATCCNTTGTGAGTCACGCTTGCGAAGTATTCTTAAGGGCCTAAGTTGGCGTTTACTGGCTACTNTGGTCACGGGTTNTATTGCNTTTTTTTGGTCTAAAGATGTTTGGTTGGCTGTGAAAATTTCGCTTATCGAGTTCCCTGCAAAATTCCTGATATACTACGTTCATGAACGTGTTTGGACTCAGNTCCCGCTGGGAACAATTCGAAATCTGAATCCTTTAGGAAATAAATGATTCGTTGGGCATGCAGTTTGTTACTGGCTTTGGTATGGGTAGTAAACGCCGCCAAGCCTAACTTTTTAATCATTGTTACAGATGATCAACGTCCAGATACGATTGGGTTATTGGGGAATTCACGTATTGATACCCCCAATTTAGATTGGTTGATTCAAAACGGGATTACGTTCGAAAATTTCATCTGTTCCAATCCTCTTTGTGTACCAAGTAGGGCCGAGATTTTAACCGGTTGTTCCGGCTTCCGAAATGGGGTCCTTGGGATGAGAGGGGAAAAGATGAATCCGAATTTAATTTTATGGCCTGCTGCTATGGTGTCAGGAGGGTATTTCGCCTGGTATTCGGGTAAATGGATGAACGACGGCAGCCCGATCACNCGGGGGTATAATGAAACCCGCGCACTTTTTACTGCAGGAGGTGGAACATGGAAGAAGGAGGAAAAGGTTCTAGGTCGCAAAAAGCGGGCGATAACCGGATACCGTAATTGGACATTCAAGAACGCAGAAGGCAGACCGGAACTGGANAAAGGGATTGGGCTTACGCCCTTGACTGATAAATATATTGCTGATGGTGCTCTGGAATTTTTGCGGCGCAAAACCGATAAACCATTTTTTCTGCATGTGAATTTTACTGGACCCCATGATCCACTGGTCTATCCACCGGGTTATGAAAAGAAGTATACTGCGGCCAAGATGCAGTTGCCTTTGAACTTTTTGCCTCGGCACCCGTTTGACCATGGGAATTTNAATGGGCGTGATGAGAGACTTCTGTCTTGGCCGCGCACCAAGGCCGATGTGTTAGACGAATTGGCGGTTTACTACGCGATAATCGACAATATCGATAAGCAGGTTGGCCGTATGCTCAATCAACTTCGATCCGATGGTCGCTTAAAAAACACCTATGTAATTTTTACTAGCGACCATGGATTGGCTATTGGTAGTCACGGTTTGATGGGAAAACAAAATATGTATGACCATACAATTCGCGTGCCTTTTATTATCAGTGGTCCAAATCTGACCAAAGGTAAAAAGACTAAAGCCTTCGGTTATCTACGAGATATGTATCCCACAGTTTGCGAACTGGCTCGGATTAAAATTCCTGAAACGGTTGAGTCCAAAAGCCTGATGCCAGTACTACTTGATCCCGAAAAGAATGTTTATCATGCCAGTTATGGATATTTTCGTGATGTTCAGCGGATGGTGCAAATAGGGACGTGGAAGTTAATTTTTTACCCAAAAATCAACCGTTATCAATTGTTTGATCTAAGTCGTGATCCNTTTGAAATGAGTGATCAAATTAAGGTGAAAGCCAATCAGCCAAGGGTAATGCGAATGCGTAAATCTTTGTTAAAATGGTTTGATGATCAAGGAGATGTTGCTGTTCAAGCTCTAAAATAGGATTGTAATAGGCTTAANAGTGTGTTTTTATAGCGAGAGTTGGAAGCACGGTTCCGCTTTGCTATGATCAATCGTATCCTCGTTTGTCTCGATAAGTCTACTTACACTGATTCTGCTATTGATTACGCCTGCTGGNTGGCTAAGCATCATGATGCTAGTATTGAAGGCTTAGTGGTTTTNGATGTGGAAGGGATTGAGCGGTCAGTTGGGCCTGTTCCTCTAGGGGCGATGAGATTTGCAAAGACCAGCATCGCCAATAAAGAGGAAAGTTATCATGTATTGATGGAAGAGCTTCTGGAAAAATTTTCGAAGCGCTGTGAGTCAGCTGGGGTGCGACATACAGAATTCGAAATGCAAGGAACTCCCGCAGAAGCGATTCTTCATGAATCAAATTATTTTGATTGCGTAGTTGTTGGATTGCGTACGTTTTTCACCTATGAGAGCGGTGCTGGTGCCGATGGAGAATATGGAACTGATGATGATGAGCCGGGTGATTCACTCGAAAAAATCATGGGCCAATCGCTTGCTCCGGTATTCGCGGTTCCGTTGAATTGGAGTCCAGATAATGAATTAAGTGCGTTGATCGCAGTAAATGGAAGTCCTCACTCCATGCGTGCTTTGCGACAGTTTGCGCGGCTTTATGGCAGGTGCAAGGTTAAGATTACTCTAATGCATTGTTCAGATACGGGTAATGGTAGTACAGAGATGCTGACTAAATCTGCGGCTTTACTTCGAGCTCACGGTTTCGACTATGTCGAAAGCAAAACTGAGTCGGGTGATGTACGTGAAGTGATGGATTCTGGGTATTGTGAGCCATTTGATCTGATCGCCTTGGGTGCTAATGGTAAAGGTGGTGTGGTTGAGTTTTTCATGGGTAGTCTTTGCAGAGATCTGATTGAGCGGGGAGACAAGCCTCTACTTATCGCTAATGGCTGATTTGGCGTTTCGTTTTCCTATTTGGGTGGAACTTGGCTCCGCTCAGGGAAAGTCATAATTTTTCANGCGGCAGCTCTTTTTAAGAATCAGAGGGTGGGGTGCATAACTCGATGCTGTGGCCATCGGGATCTGTGACGTAGATTTGAAAAGCGCCATCAGGTCGGGTTCGCCGTTCGTAATAGTCGACCTTAAGTTTTTTCAGATGGGTTTCCCAGTCATCCATATCATCAATTAAAAGCGCAAAATGATTACCTCGAGGGTGGGAGTGAACAGGTTCATTNCGTTCCCCGATCAAATGTAATTCCTGGGAAACTCCNAATTGATACCATGCTCCGGGAAAGTTGAAGGAAGGTCGTGCAATAGGCTTAAGCTCAAGCACTCGCTCATAAAAGTCGCAACTCTCCTCTAGGTTTTCAACGTGAAGTGCTACATGATTAAGTTCTCGGTGGTTCATGCGTGAAGTTCAAAGCCTGCACTNCTTCGCCAAATCTTGGCGAAATTTTTGATCGGCAATATTTAGTTTCNAGCGGGCTATTTTGCCTCAACACCCAGCTCTTTTAGAGTCTTAGCCACGTTTGCCCCATCCTTGGCGGCACTAACTTTTTTGTCGATCTTAAGGATTTTACCGTCTTTTCCAATGTAGAAAGTCCATCGGTGCGGGAAGGGTCTCAGTCCCGTAACCACGCCATAATTTTTTGCTGTTTCCTTAGTTGGATCACTCAGAATCGGATAGTCTGCCTCTAAAGACTTGGCAAAGTTGATATTCCCCTTTTTTCCCTCGGCTGGATCACAGCTTGCAGTGAAGTAGGCAACATTAAATTTCCTTAAATCTTCGCCGTTCTCACGGAACGACTTGCACTGTTTCGTTCAGCCACCAGTAAAAGCTTTGGGAAACCAGGCTATGACCACGGTTTGTTTTCCCTTAAAATCGGAAAGCTTATAGGTTTTTCCATCACTTCCTTTTAAGGAAAACTCCGGGGCTTGATCCCCCACCTTTAGCTCGGCTGCTACAGCACAGCCGAAGCACAATCCTGCGAAAAGAGAGAAAAATTTCTTTAACATAATGTCCTTTTATCGGGATGCGAGCTAACCTAGCATCGCGTTTTATTTAATAGGCGTAGACTAGGGTTCATATGTTAAAAAGACAAGTTTGGTTTCAGCTCATAATTATTATGTTACTTCAGAGCGCGACTGAGGCTGCGAAGCGTCCGAACATTCTCTTTATCATGAGCGATGATCATGCTTCTGAGGCGATTGGAGCCTACAAATCATGGCTCAAGGATTATGTTCACACCCCGATGTTAGATCGTTTGGCGACAGAAGGTATGCGTTTTACTAACGTGTGCTGNAACAACTCTATTTGTTCACCCAGTCGGGCCAGTATTGTCACTGGTCAATATAGTCATATTACAGGTGCTTTGAATCTCAATTGCCGCCTCAAGCCTGAGGCTCCCAGCTATATCAGGGAACTTACGCAAAATGGTTATGATACCTGTGTGGTCGGTAAATGGCATATGCAACAATTTCCCCGTGGGGTGGGTAATTACGCTGTGACCAAGGGACAGGGAAAATACTTTAACCCGATTTTGCATCGACCAGATGGTTCACAGGAAAAATATGAAGGTTATTATGCCGATCGGTATACGGACTGGGCCTTAAAGTGGCTGAAAAAGCGTGATCACAAAAAACCATTTTATTTGAGCTTACATTTTAAGGGGCCTCATGAATCTTTTGAGTACCCGGAGCGTTGGGCCAAATTACACGAGGGTCGTAAAATTCCCGAGCCGCCAACGCTGCATGAGGATGTGGAGGCCAATAGTCCACACTTAAAGGCGATGCATTATTCGTCTATGTTTGATGCAAAATCGCCCAAGCCCTACTACTTGAAATACGAGCATGATCTTTTGCACAAGAGCGACAAACCGCGNGAGCGTCGTTCGATTGCCTATCAGCATATGATTCACAAATTTCTGCGTTGTGTTGCTGCAATTGATGATAATGTTAAGCGGGTCTATGAGTATCTTGAAAGTGAGGGAATTCTGGACAATACACTTATCATCTACACCAGTGATCANGGTTATTGGCTTGGGCAGCACAATATGCACGATAAACGGCTGATATTAGAGGAGTCACTTAAGATGCCGTTTATTGTGCGATATCCGAAGGAAGTAAAGGCGGGTATTGTGAATGATCGGCTTGGGATGAATATCGATTTTGGGCCAACAATGCTCGACTTTGCTGGGATTAAAATCCCTAAAGTGATGCAAGGGGTAAGTCTCAGGCCGTTGCTTAGAGGAGAGCAGCCCAAGAATTGGAGAAAGGCGATTTTTTACGCCTATTATGCGCGCGCACCCATGCATTGGGGAATTCGTTCTCAGACTCAGAAGCTTATCCATTTTCCCCATACAGATGACATTGAGTTCTATGATTTAAAAAAGGATCCATTTGAAACTGTAAACGTGGCCGGACAGAGTGACTATCAGCAAAGTATAGAAGAACATAACGATCTCATGAGCCAGCTAATGAAAAAGGTTGGTATTACTCGGGAATATCTGCAGGAGAACATGCAGAATAATCGGGAAAAGCCCCCGCTTTCTGGAGTAAAACGCAAACGATTAGAAAACAATTAGAGGCTTCCGAGTAATTCAGAAACTANGGTAGTCATTATTCCAGAGTAGCGGTCACCCTCGCCGAAGGATACGATAGCTTGTTTGTCTATGATGAGCAATGAGTAGACCGTAAGATAGCCTCGCCAAAATCCNTCGCAATCACCACCNGAAATGACGGGTCGGTCGCTGATTATCTCGGGCATTAGAGTACTATTGTTAAGTTGAACCACATAATCATGATACACGTGATCTCTATCCTTTTGATGAACCAGAAGATACCAGGCATCACCAATACGCTGCGGGACAGTGCTCAGGGAAATCAGTTGATCAGCTAATCCATTGGTAGGAGGTTCAAGTCTGGTGCGGCTCAGGAGTTTGAACTGTACAGAATTCAAATTATCTAATTTTGCCAAAGTAAAATAAGGATAAAAACTGTAGAGACAGTGGAGGGTTTTTTCACCCGGAATCATAACCCAGTTTTTTTCAATCCCCTGAATCTCCAAGTTCTTTATTACGATGGGATTTAGTAGTGTGATGATGCCTTCAGTCGGGTTAACCCGGGAAAGTGCCATGCCGATATTATAACCCTCTACCCAAAGTGTGTGTGTACAGAAGATCTGATTCTCAAATACAAAAAGGCGATAATCTTCTGCTCGCCAGGGTTTGTCAGGGAAACCCTCAAATTTAACATCGTACTTGGCTTTATCTACCTGGAGTGAGGTGTCTAGTTCGAAGAGAACTGCTNGGTTAGAAGTAAAATTAAGTGATTTATCTTCGTTACGCTCAGCTTGATTATATTGCTCACAGCGGGCTATNCCCCACAGTCCATTTGTATGTTTGACTAATGACGGATTGAATATTCCCCCCGGGAAGCGATTGTAATCCAGCGTTAAGCGGTTGCGGTCCTTGAATACCATCCTTACGGCTATCGTCTGGCGAAATGGCAGGAAAGGCAAGCAAGGGAACTTCTCTCTCGCCACGTGTCATATTTTGTCATAAATTAGAGAACGTTATGGTTGAGCTGTTTGGTAATCGGGACAAACGCAGAACTCACTGTGATGGGTTTTCGCGCCGGAATTTTCTTAAAATCGGGGGAATGGCTGCTGGTGGATTGTCTCTCGGGCAGTTACTGGAGGTGGAGGCTTCGCAGCAATTGGGACGATCCCACAAGGCCGTGATTAATATCTATCTTCCCGGTGGGCCCTCTCANTTGGATTTCTTTGATTTGAAACCAGATGCTCCAAAAGAGATTCGAGGTGAATTTAGGCCAATCAAAACAAACGTGTCTGGAGTAGAGATATGTGAACTTTTCCCGCGTTTAGCAACCATGGCTGACCAGTATTCGATCATTCGCTCCATTTCCGATTCAGATGGAGCGCATGATTGTTATCAGTGCATGACTGGTCGTCGTCAAAGTGAAAAGCGTAGTTCTCCGCAGGGAGGTTGGCCGAGTTGGGGTTCATGGGTTTCCCAACTTCAGCCTAGTTCCGGAGGTGTTCCTGCAAATGTGTCACTCATGTATCCCACGGGTAACCGGACATGGGGACAGGCGGGCAATGCTGGTTTTATTGGTGCTGCTCACTCCCCCATGCAGCTAGTGCAAAAAGATCCTAATGCCAAGGCGCAAAGTTTGGTGCTTGAAGGAATAAATCTTAATCGTTTGAATGATCGGAAGAGTTTGCTTGAAGGCATTGATCGATTCCGGCGGGATGCTGATGCAAAGGGTCAGATTAAGGGGCTTGATGAGCATAATCAGCAAGCGATCAATATTCTTTCCAATGGGGGCCTAATGGATGCTTTGGATCTATCCAAGGAGGATCCCCGTGTTGCTGAAAGGTATGGGGTAAACATTCCCAAGTATCAACGTGACGGGGCACCTAAGATGATACGCAATTTTCTTGTTGCCCGCCGCCTAGTGGAAGCAGGGGCTCGTGTTGTTTCGTTGAACTACAGTCGCTGGGACTGGCATGGAGGCGATGGCCTGAACTTTCCCCGCTCCCGCGAGGAAATGCCACTCTTGGATCAGGGGCTTTCAGCGCTGATCGCCGATTTAAAAGAACGTGGATTAAGTAAGGACGTAGCAGTGGTTATGTGGGGTGAGTTCGGGCGTACTCCNAANATTAANAAAAATAATAGTCGCGATCACTGGCCGCGTGCGAATTTTGCTTTCTTGGCCGGTGGCGGTATGAATCACGGGCAGGTTATTGGTTCTACAGATAGGCATGGTAATGAGCCGGTGGATCGTCCCGTGAAATTTCAGGAGGTGTTCGCGACCCTTTATAGTTGCCTGGGCATTAATACGGCGACGGCAACGGTCAAAGATCCTCAAGGGCGTCCCCACTACCTCGTCGANAGCGGGATNAAGCCGATTTATGAACTGGTCGGTTAAATTCAGAGTACACCAGTAGNTTCAATTCAAGTGAAACTGGGTTTTGTTAGTACACTTTTGCTATTAGCTGGATGTGGTTCGGTTGATGTCTCTATCCAGCCCCACGAAAATGCCAAAGAGCTCGAATCACTCTCTTATACTGTATATACAAAAGTAAACGCTCATCGTTTGGCAAAGAATTTATCTGAACTGAAGCTGGACTTGCGCCTTAGTAAGATTGCCAGAGCCAAAAGCGCCGCTATGGCCCAAGGTGAAGAATTTGGTCACGCAGGATTTAACGTTGTGCGTGCAGGGNAAATAAAAAAGATCATACCGTTTCGTCGGGNNGGAGAAAATCTTGCCTTCAATACGAATGAGATCGATCCAGCAGCACGTGCGGTGAAGATGTGGCAAGAAAGTCCATCGCATTTGGCTAATATAGAACGCCCTGAGTATAGCATTACCGGCATTGGAGTGGCCAAGTCAGTGGCTGGCCAAATATTTTTTACCCAGCTGTTTGTTTATCCGAAGTGAGTTTAAAATTAGGTATAGCCCATTAAATTGTTGGTGACCGAGGGGTTNTAGGTGCAGTTTTTTGAAGATTTCTGCGTCGGTAAANATAGAAAATTTATATGGTTTTTCTCCGTGACCCTCGGGTTCCTGCGGTTAGACTTTTCGCATGTATCGCCTGCTCATGATATTTCTGATGGCAACCGCCGCCTTTTTTGTTGGTACTGGCTGTTGTACTGCTTCACCTCCGAAATCTTCAGATATCGTGCAGGTATACCTACTTGCGGGACAATCGAATATGGAAGGCCAAGGGGTTGTTGATATGGATCACCCCGAGTATTACAACGGGGGCAAAGGTAATCTGAATACGGTGATAGCCGCTAATCCCGATCGTTATAAGCACCTTAAAGATTCAAAAGGTCACTGGGTTATTCGTGACGACGTATTTGTACGCTTTCGAAACAAACAGGAAGTTATGAAAGGAGGTCTNACGATTGGGTTTACCGGATATGGATCAGATAAGAGTCGGCATCATATTGGGCCTGAATTGCAAATAGGCCATCAACTAGGTGATGCTATTGGGGCTCCTGTATTGCTTATCAAGACCGCTTGGGGCGGTAAGAGTTTGTACAAGGATTTTCGTCCGCCAAGTGCCGGGGGAGAAGTGGGTGAATATTACACCAANATGATAGCAGAAGTGAGAGAGGCTTTGGCTGCNGTNTCCGCGGACTTTCCTGANTTAAAAGGGCGCAAACCGATTGTCAGTGGATTTATTTGGTTTCAGGGTTGGAACGATATGTTCAATCAGAGTGCTCTTAGGGAATATGAGGATAATCTCGTGCATCTCATTAAGGATGTACGTAAAGAATTTAATAAACCTGAGCTTCCGGCCATTATTGGCGAATTGGGCAATGGCGGCCCCAAGGCCGGAGAGAACATGCTTTCTATACGTGAAGCGCAAAAGGCGGCAGCCAGACGTAAGGAATTGGGAGGCAATGTAAAGTTTATCTCCACAACCGCTTTTGCTCGCCCAAAGGAACAGTCCCCCAATATTGGACACGGCCACCACTGGTTCGGTAATGCGGAAAGCTACTTTCTTATTGGTGATGCATTGGGTAGAGGAATGGTTGAGTTGCTTGAGGAATAAATAATTTTCTAAATAACTTTCTTTCTGTGTCATGAAAATGTTTTTGCAGGGTGAATGGGTAAGTGGGAATCAGCGTGTTGAGGTAGTAAACCCCTACAATGGCGCTTCCATTGACACGGTGCCTGTCGGGTCAGCGAAGGATATTGAGTCAGCCTTAGATGGTTTGGAGCAAGGAGCCAAAGTCATGCGCGATATGCCCACCCATCAGCGGGTAGACATACTGCGTAAGGCCGCGCAAATAATTCAGGACCAGCAAGAGAAACTCGGGCGATTGATTAGTACTGAGGAGGGTAAGGTGTTAACTGAAGGTCTTATTGAAGCCGGGCGGGCTGCAGAGACTTTTGATTTGTCGGCCGATGAAGCGCGTAATTTACGCGGGGAAACCGTTCCACTGGATTCCACCTCNGGTGGGGTGGGAAAACTGGGATTCACGCTACGGGTTCCTTGCGGAATTGTAGCTGCGATTACTCCTTTTAATTTTCCACTCAATCTTGTTGCCCATAAAGTGGGTCCGGCGATTGCTGGAGGCAACGCGGTTCTCCTCAAGCCGGCTAGTGATACACCTCTTTCTGCCTTAAAGCTTGTCGAGATTTTATTAGAGGCTGGATTACCGCCTCAAGCCATTGCCTGCGTGACAGGTTCGGGATCTGAACTGGGTGCGGCCATCTGTGAGGATCAACGGGTTCGTAAAATCAGTTTTACCGGCAGTGCCGAAGTGGGTGAATCAATTACGCGCACTGCAGGATTGAAGCGGATAACAATGGAATTGGGTTCGAACAGCCCGGTAATTGTTCTGGATGATGCGGATTTGGAAAAAGTGGCTTCCACCTTGGCAGTAACCGGTTATGCCAATTCAGGACAGGTATGTATTTCAAGCCAACGGGTGATTGCAACCGCCGGTTGTCATGACGACTTAACTGATGCTTTGTTGTCAAAGGTTAGCAAGCTCAATGCCGGTGATCAATTGATAGAAGAAACAGATATAGGGCCACTGGTACGTGAGAGTGATGCCAAAAGAGTTGAGAATTGGATCGTCGAAGCCAAGGAGCAGGGGGCTCAGTTATTGTGTGGGGGCTCACGCGAAGGATCGCTAATTCAGCCTGCTCTCTTAACGAATGTAGATGCAGACATGAAAATGAGCTGCGAAGAACTTTTTGGTCCCGCCCTAGGAATAACGCGCGTTGCTGGTCTTGATGAGGCCATAGGCCTAGCCAATCAGACGCGTTTTGGATTGAGTGCGGCTGTCTTCACTCAGGACATTGACCGGGCTATACGGTTTGCTAGAGAAGTGGATAGCGGTAATTTACACGTTAATTTTGGAACAGCATGGCGTTCGGAAATCATGCCTTACGGAGGCCTTAAAGGCAGTGGATTTGGCAAAGAAGGTCCAAAATATGCGATAAATGAGATGACAGAAACTAAAATGGTGATTATTCACTGAAAAAATGTTACTTTCAAAGTAACTAAGTCCTCTAAATACTGTATTATAATCAATTCGTTTATTGTTTTAAGAATGGAAAATAAAATCAAATATCTTGGTCTATGTTTTGTTACTTCTATTGTGTTTGCGTTGCCGTTTAATGCGAGGAGCAATGATGCTTTTGACACATCCAATTGGAACCAATTTCGGGGGCCCAATGGAGATGGTGTCAGCACTTCGTCGAACCTACCAACAGAATTTAGTGGGACAAAAAATGTTCAGTGGCGAACTGCCATTCATGGTTTGGGTTGGTCTTCGCCCGTGGTCTGGAAGGATCAAGTATGGGTAACTACAGCCCGAGANGATGGTTCAGAACTTTTCGTTCTTTGTGTGAAATTGGACACAGGAAAAATTATCCATGACATCAAAGTGTTTGATGTGGCTAACCCGCAAAACGAATGGTCGGATTTAAATACTCATGCTACGCCTACTCCTATTATTGAAGAGGGTCGCATTTACGTTCACTTTGGAACTTATGGTACTGCATGTCTTGACACCCAGACCGGAAAAAAGATTTGGGAACGGCGTGACTTGAACTGCGACCATCGGGTTCGCCCCGCTTCGTCGCCTGTCATGGATAAGAATTTATTGTTCCTGACCTACGACGGAGTGGATCAGCAGTTTGTGGCTGCTCTGGAAAAACAAACTGGCAAGACTCGTTGGTTGACAAAAAGAACATATAAATCCGGTCAGGAACCTCCCAAAAGTAAGCCCAACGATAATCGCAAATCCTATGCAACTCCGACCCTCATTGATCACAATGGGAGAAAGCAGCTTATCAGTCCCGCCGCCGAAGCGACTTATTCCTACGACCCCTCCAGTGGTGAGGAGTTATGGTTCATTCGTCATGGAAAAGGGTATGGCTACAATGTCACATGCCGTCCGATTTATCGGCATGGTTTGGTTTTCACTAATTCGGGAATTTCAAAAAACCTGTTCGCTATAGATCCATCCGGTTCGGGGGATGTAACTGATACGCACATCCGCTGGACAACCAGGCGGGGTGTATCAAATATTCCGGCTCCATTGGTTGTTGGAGACAACCTTTATATGATTGGTGATAGTGGGGGAATGGTCAGTTGCCTTGATGCCAAGACCGGTAAGCAACTCTATCAGGAAAGGCTGGGAGGGATTCAAAATCATTGGGTGTCACCTATCTTTGCCGATGGAAAGATATACTTCTTCAGCAGAGATGGAGTTTTTTCAGTTATTGAGGCGTCTTCTGAATTTAAGGTTCTGTCCAAAAATGAATCAGACACAGTTTTTGTTTCAATGCCGGCTATTGTCGGAGACTCAATGTTGATTAGGTCCAATACCCACCTCTATCGTATTGCTAAGGGTTATCAGGTCGATCCCCTCCCAGTGGTAGCGGCCAGTCAAAAACCAAGTGTGTCAAATAAAGGCGGGAAAGTTGCCAGTAAGGACTTGGATGCATTGGGACAGCAATTAAAAGCGGCAGTTACCAGTGGGAAAATGACTAAGGAGGAAGCTATAGCCAAGTGGAATAAAGCGGTGGCCGGTAAAAGTGGGGCTAAAGGAAAAGGCTCCAGTGATGGGAAAGGGCAAGTTGATCTTAAGGAACTGGCTCAGCAACTTAGGTCAGCAGTGGCTAGTGGTAAAATGACCCAAAAAGAAGCCTTTGAAAAACTGTCTGAAGCGGCTTCTGGCAAGCAGCCGCCGAACAAAGATAAACCGACCAAAGTAAATTTGGACGAATATGGCGAACAACTCAAGAAAGCCGTTGCAAGCGGCAAGATGACGAAGGAAGAAGCCATCGCAAAATATAAGGAGGCTGCGGAGGCTCAAAAAGGTGGAAAAGGAACGGGCATTAAAAAAGGAACGGGCGCTAAAAAAGGAACCAAGCCGGCAGAAAAAGTTGACCTTCAGAAATTGGGTAAGGACCTCAAGGAAGCTGTTGAAAGCGGCAAGATGACCGAGGACAAAGCAATCGCTGAGTATATAAAAGCGGGCGGCTCCCTTGGTGAGGGTAAGAGTGGAGGCAAAGAGGGTGGAAAGGTTGCCGGCAAGGGAGAAAGTGAGAAAGGGAAAGGAAAAGGGCGGTCTAATTTTTACTCAATAGTCATCGGCCGTTTGAAATCCAGGGATATCGAGTTGGGTGAGTTCACTATGGAAGTCGATTATGCTACGTTAAACCGATACACCAGCAAATGGATAAAGGATGAAATCATTGGTAAGACCGTCAGGGTTAGCGGGGTATCTGGGCAGTTTAGGGACAATTTATTGCTTATCAAAAAAGGCCAGACTCTTAAGGTGCGCACCTCCGGTTATATTGCCGAGGACAAAACTCTTCTCTTTGCCCATAAGTTCAACGTTTTGGAGCGCGCCGTTCCGTTTGATCCTGAGGCTCACGGAGTCCCACCCAAAGAGTTCAGAGGATTTGAAGGAGTACTTAAGGGGAAAATCATTGAAGTTGGTGGTTATGAGGTTCTGATGGAAATTGAAAAAGTAATCAGCACGAGCAAGGACAGCAAGGCGATGGCNCCCAATAGCATCAAGGGCAAGCGGGTACGACTGGCCGGTTTCTACCCGCAGTACGAGAACCTCTTCAAGGAATTGCGCCCCACTGACATCATCCAGATTGGGGCGCGGCACGAGGACGTTGTCTTTGACATGTTCCAAGTGCAGGGAGATCTGCTCAGGATCGAGGAATAAAGTCTTCGACTCTTATATACATGAAACTCTTGTGGTCATTACTCGGTTTACTAATGGCTACCGCCAGTTTTGGTGCTTCAAGAAATATCGCTACTCCTGATTTTCAGAAACACGTGGTTCCGCTTTTAGGGAAATTGGGGTGTAGTTCCGCCAAGTGTCACGGTTCCTTTCAGGGTCAAGGAGACTTACGCCTTTCCTTATTNGGTTTTGATTTTCAGCAGGATCACGCGGCTTTATTGGCAAGAGACTCCACGGGAAAACAAAACCGCGTANACTTAAAATCACCCAAACAAAGCTTAATACTGCAAAAAGCAACCAAGTCAGTGAAACACAAGGGAGGGGAAATTATAGAGCCCGATTCATGGGAGTATCGTTTGCTGTACCGTTGGATTGAATCAGGAGCACCCGGAACAGCTATTCACGAATCCGAGCGTGTGCGATTAAAAAAGCAGCCGGAGTTTAGTAACGAAGGAGTTCTGTTTTTTGAAAAGAAAATTCGCCCTCTGCTGGAGGCTAATTGTTACGAGTGCCATGGGTTTAACGAAAGCAAGGGTGGGCTACAACTTAACTCGCGTTCAGATGTATTGCGCGGGGGTAATTCTGACGAATCGGCCATTGTGCCGGGTGATCCAGACAAAAGTTTGCTGATCAAAGCAATCCACCATACTGACCCGGATTTGCAAATGCCGCCTAAACGAAAATTGGAACCACAGGAAATTGCCGATTTGGAAGCATGGGTTCGTATGGGAGCCCCGTGGCCGATAGGATCGGGTGCGGTGCCCATCAAGTCTGGAAAGAAATTGGTCCGGCTTGATTACGTTCCGAAGGAACTACTTTTTCGGAAAAATGATGACACTGCTCAAATCAAGATTATTGCCCATTGGGAGAGTGGGGAACGTGAGGATGTGACTAATCTAACCCGTTTCCTCACTAAGGACGATACGGTGGTAAAAGTTGATGAAGCCGGTTTGGCTCAATCGGTAGGTAAAGGAGACACGCACGTTGTCGCCTTGTATGATAACGGTATCGCGGCGATTCCGGTTTTACGTCCCTTAACCGGTCATCAACCTAAATTGGACGTTGGTCGGTATGTCAATCCGATTGATCGGTTTGTTGGATCCAAACTAATGAAGCTTGGGCTTACTCCCTCAGAAAGCTGTACCGATGCTGAGTTTCTCAGGCGCTTAAGTATTGATTTAACCGGCACGCTTCCATCTCCTTATGAAGTAAAGGCCTTTCTGTCTGATAATTCACAGGATAAACGTAGTCGAAAGATAGAAGAGCTTTTAAAGCGACCTGCCTACGCTGCATGGTGGACTAATAAACTTTGTGACTTCACCGGTTGTAACCCTGCTTCAATCAATAGTCTTTTGGAAGTAGCTACCGAAGAAGGCTATCGAAAAGCAAGTCAGTGGTATGACTGGATCTACGAGAAAATTTCTGAGAATAAATCATATGCCGATTTAGCTGAAGGCATTATTCTAGCGAATCCGAATCATGGGGTTGGGCAAGGAATGCCTCATTTCTGGACTCGTCAAAGCTTAAAGGAACCCAAGGACACTGCTATGTCTGTCGCCCACAGTTTTCTTGGAATTCAGCTGCAGTGTGCCGAATGCCATAAACACCCCTTTGATCAATGGACTCAGAATGATTTTGTGGATTTTGCCGGCTTCTTTGATCCCTCTGTAAACAGTGACAGCCGCCGCCGAAAAAACGAGCTAAGCATTACCACAAAAAATACTGAACTGAGTCTGTTGCGCAGTCACACGGTAAAGCTGGAAGGTAAGGATCCGCGTCGACCTATCATGGATTGGTTACGCCAAAAGGATAACCCTTGGTTTGCCCGTTCCTTTGTCAACCGCGTATGGGCCGGTTATTTTAACGTGGGGATTGTGGAGCCTACCGATGAATTTACTCCCTCCAATCCCCCCAGTAATCCTGAATTATTAAACTGGTTAACCAAACAATTTATCAAGAGTAACTACGACATGAAATGGTTGCATCGGCAAATTACCAGCAGCCAAACATACCAACGCAGTTGGCGACCCAATGAAACCAACGTCGAGGACCGGCGCAATTATAGTCGCGCAATTCCGCGACGTATACCTGCTGAAGTTGTTTATGATGCCATGAAACAGGTGACGGCGGCTTCGGATGAATTGGAGCTAGTCCGCACTAATCTCAAGCGGCGTGGCACGGGCCATCTTTCCATGCGTATGGCTGGTACTCATGCGATGAAAGTCTTCGGCAAACCGGATCGAGCTACTAATTGTGATTGTGAACGAGTAAATGAACCCACGCTTCTGCAATCCATCTTCCTGCAGAATGATCCACTGGTGCGAATGCGTTTGTCAGAAAGTGGTTGGATTGATGAATTAATTGAAAGGAAGGCAGAAAATAGTAGGGGAATCATTCAAGAAGCTTGGCTTCGAGCGCTTAATCGCTATCCCTCTGTCCCTGAAGAGGCACGGGCAATACAACATCTGCAGGAGGCTAAGACTATCAAGGTCGGCATGGAGGATTTATTGTGGGCTTTGATGAACACCAAGGAATTTATTTTAAATCGATGAAAAAACACCGTCCTCTTTTTACTCGACGCGAAATTCTCAAGGTAGGCGTCATTGGTGGTTTAACGCTCTCGCAATACCTGCGTGCACAGGCAGCCATTGGTGAGAAGGGCACAAAGCGATCGGCTATTTTTATTTTCCTAGAAGGCGGGCCTTCTCATCAGGATACATTTGATCTTAAACCTAATGCTCCGGCACGATATCGCGGCGAGTTTAAACCAATATCCACCGCCGTGCCCGGCATTCACATCTGTGAGCACCTTCCGGAATTGGCCAAGCGCATGAAGGATTACTCGATCATCCGCGGCCTTACCCACACCATTGCTGATCATGGTTTGGGCAAAAAATACCTACTAACTGGTAATCGCCCATCGCAAACCTTGAGCTATCCAGAATATGGATCGGTAGTCAGCAAGATGCACCCTTCAGCCCGTGACCTTCCTACCTACGTGTCCATTGATGAATCCTTTGTGGGGCCCGGCTATTTGGGTAACGAATTCAGCGCTTTAACCGCTGGTAAGCCGAACTTTGGCATTCCCTACAGCGTTCGAGGTATCTCGCTCGAGGATGGCCTTACTGTTGATCGCTACAAATCCCAAAGAAGACTCCTTGATGATTTGGATACGGCTTTTGAGGGCTTCGAAAAACTTGATGCACCGGTCAGGGGCCTGGACCGCTTTGGCGCACAGGCCCACGATATCATCAGCGCACCATCTACCCGCAAAGCCTTTGATTTGGAACAGGAAAAACCTGCGGAATCCAAGCGGTTCGGCAAACATGAATTCGGACAGAGCCTGCTGTTGGCCGCGCGCCTTATAGAGGCCGGCGTGCACTTTGTCACCATTCGCTTGCGTCCCGCTGAGTTTGATTTCGACACTCACACCGATAACTTTTCACGACTGAGAAANCTGCTGCCCCCCTTCGACAAAGGTNTGGCCGGCTTGTTCGACCGACTCAAGGAACGTGGTCTCTTTGAATCCACCGCTATCATGGTGGCCGGCGAATTTGGGCGCACTCCGCAGATCAATGGACAAGGCGGGCGCGATCACTGGGCACGGGCCATGTTTGCTCTGATGGCGGGGGGCGATATTCGCGGCGGCCAGGTAATTGGAGAAACTGATGCCAAGGCGGCTGAACCTAAGAATGAAAGCGTGAGTCCGGAGGATCTGGCCTCCTCATTCTTTAGGAATATTGGCATTGATTCCAAGATGGAGTTTCAAGCCAATGTCGGCCGACCTATTACTTTGGTGCGTGATGGTAATCCGATTGAGCAGTTGTTTTCCTGAACTCAGGAAATTAGAAAGTAATGTAACTATATGAACAGAATTAACGTAAGTTGTTTCCGGTAACTTATTGTAATGAATTTGTTTGTCTGGTGTAGTAAGGACTCCAAAAATTTGAAAAAGAAATTATAAATATGAAAAAATTACTCATATTAATGCTAGTTACCATCCTCGTTGGCTGTGGTAAGAAGGACGAAGCCTCGACTAATCCCGAAACAGGCTCAAGCCAATCTACAGCCGAGGCTCAGACCAATACGGATATGGAAATATTTGATGCTTGCACTAAGGGCAATCTCAAATCCGTTGAAGCACACATCGCAGGCGGCACAGATTTGAACCAAAGAGGGCCGGAACAAAATACCCCACTGATTGTAGCGATAACCTGTGGGCGAACGGATGTTGCCAAGGCTCTGATTAATGGTGGAGCAAAATTGGATCTAAAAAATAAGGACGGTACAACGGCCCTGATCAGTGCGGCATTTTTTGGGCAACCTGACACGGTTAAGTTACTCCTTGAGAAAGGTGCAGATATAACTGCTAAGAATAATGCCGGCTCAACGGCATTGGTTTCTGCTCAAGCTCCATGGGAATTAACCAAGGGGATACTCGATTTTTTAAGTGCGGTTGTATACGGCCCAGCTGGTGTCACAATTGATTATGAGAAGATAAGAGCTGGGCAGCCGGTTTGCGCACAAATTCTCCTAAATGCCGGCGGCAACACTGTTGACCCTGCGGGGGCGGGGACACTAATCGATGCGGTTTATAATGAGGATTTGGCTGCGGTTAAGGCACTCATTGCAAGTGGGGCGGACGTTAATATGCGGAAGGCTGATGATGGGTCAACGCCTCTTCATGTGGCGGTTTTCGTTTGTAACATTGAGATTGTGAAAGTGCTTCTAGCCGCTAAGGCTGATGTGAATGCAAAGGATAACAAAGGGCAAACACCCGCGTTTCTCACTACCCTCCCAATGGAATCATTAAAGCCAATATACAATTTTATGGGGGGGTTAACGCAGAAAAAGTTCGACCTTGAACGGATTGCCAAGGATCGCATAGGGGTGGCAAAAATCTTGAGTGGAGGCGGAAATACGCCGNGACCTACGGCATTGTCAGATGCAGTNTTTAAGGAAGACTTGGCTGCAGTTAAGCAACTTGTTGCTAATGGAGCTAATGTGAATGCCCCCAAGCCCGATGATGGATCCACACCTCTTCATTGGGCAGTTTTTGTCTGCAATATTGAAATTGTGAAAGTACTTATTGATGGTAAGGCCGATGTAAATGCAAAGAATAAGAAAGGGGAAACACCTTTGGTTGCGGCAACTATACCCTGGGAAACGATAAAGCCGGGATATGATTACCTAGGAAACCTAGCGCANAAGAAATTTGACTTGGATCGAATCCAAAAGGACCGAGTGAAAGTGGCAGAGCTTTTGCGTGCTGCCGGCGCTAAGTAAAATGAAACGATTTCTTTTCATAGTGGTATCGACCGCAGCTCTGGTTAGCTGTGGGAAGAAAGAGGAAGCATCTTCCCTTGTGGAGACTGGAGATAACCAGTCCACAATTAAGATGAATACGGATTTGCTGAATGCTTGTGTAACTGGAGATCTGGATGTTGTTAAAAGACAAATTTCATTTGGGTCGGATTTAAATCAGCGCACTACTGATGGCCAAAATAATACTCCACTCATTGTAGCATCCATTTTCGGGCATGAAGAGGTGGCCAGCGCACTGATTGCCGCCGGTGCAAATGTTAATCTCCAGAAAATTGATGGATCAACTGCTCTCCATACAGCTGCTATTATGGGATATCCGAATATTGTTGAAATGCTTTTAAAGAATGGAGCAGATGACAATATCAGAAATCTTGGTAGTGCGACTGCTTTGGATGGGGTTTTGATTTTGTGGGATGATGCACAGGATATATATGCGGGCATCGAATCGGCCCTAGCCCCCTATGGGTTAAAGATTGATTATGCTAGAATTAGGACTGCTCGCCCAATTTGCGCCAAAATGCTGAACACGGATGGTAGACCGAAAGAGATGGTTCGAAGGCCGGCAGGAAATCCTTTGATAACCGATATATACGGAGCGGTTTTTCATGAGGATATTGCAGCGACTAAGAAGTTTATTAACGAAGGGGTTAACTTAAATGTTCCTGAGTCAAAAGATGGAAACACACCTCTGCATTTGGCCGCCCTCGTCTGCAATATTGAAATTGTAGAGGCACTGATTGCAGCTGGAGCAAATGTGAATGCGAAGAATAAAAAAGGCGAAACTCCGTTGGTTGCTGTGACCCTTAAATGGCGGACCATGAGTTTTATTTATGGGTTACTTGACGGAGCGGATAATAAAAAATTTGACTTGGATCGAATCAAGAAAGATCGCGTAAAAATTGCCGAAATTCTGAGTGCAGCCGGTGCCAAATAGTTTTTAATCGTGGGCAACTCTTCTGACATTGAGCCGACAAATTTACCGCCGATTATTGAGTCAGAAACTCTTCCTCCGATCCTCGAAAAGAAGCGCTACCATGATTTGGACGCGTTGCGTGCGTGTGCGATGTTGTTGGGGATTGTTTTGCACGCGATCCTCGCCTTTGGTCAGCCAGGATGGCCCGGCTATGCACCACAAAACGATGCTCATTGGATGGTGCCCTCGGTTGTGTCTGAGGCGGCTAATGCTGCAGGCACCAAAGCGCCTGAAAAATTCAGCCCCTATAAGCTTTGTTTTACCGCCATTCATGGTTTTCGAATGCAGCTTTTCTTTTTAGTGAGTGGGTTTTTTACGGTCATGCTCTGGCGTAACCGAGGAATGAAGGAACTACTGATACATCGGGCCAAACGGATACTGCTGCCCTTGGCTATTTTTACTCCCATTGCCTGGATCACTATGTTGGCTGGGCTGGGGATTGGGGCTCTTGGGGCAAAAGTTTTTTTCGATGGCAAAGGTGATNTTCGAGCTGCGACTGAAANGTCGGTAAATTCAATTACAGATGCGGTAGTGGTGGGTGATTTGGATGCTGTGAAAGGGCATTTGAAAAGAGGGTCTAACATCGAGCAAACTAATGAAAAAGGAGAGACGCTCTTACATATCGCCGCTTTTTTTGCTTATCCAGAAGTTGTTCGATTTTTGCTGGATAAAGGGGTGGACCCTGCGCTCAAGAGCAACAAGGGCCAAACTGCACTTAATTATGTGGAAGGTCCCTGGAACAGAAAGCTTGAGGAGATATACAAATCTATTGGGAAGTCGCTTGGATTGGATTTGGACTTGGATCGAATCAAAACGGATCGGTTTAAATGTGCGGAGATTCTCAGAAAACAGGTACCTTCGGGTTTACATGGTGCCTCTGTTGGGGAGGTATCGGAATCTAAAGGGCCGCTAAAGAAATTTGAATACCGAGTATATTACCAACGTTTCACGTCTCTGCCTGATTTTGACAAGCTCACACCTCAATTAAGTGGACAGTCAGAGAAAGGGGTTATTGATCTTGGGTTGGCGAAGCGGGAAGAAACCTTCGGGATGGTGTTTGAAGGAGAACTGGAAATCAAGGAGGCTGGCGACTTTAAATTNCGCTTGGGCTCTGATGACGGGTCGCGCCTGCTTATAAACGGTCAGGAGCTTATTGATAATGACGGCATGCATGCGGTGAAATATAAGGAAGGTTCAATAGAACTGGAGCCCGGAGAAGTAAAAATTAGGGTGGAATATTTTGATTCAGGTGGTGACCAAGGATTATCGTTGATTGTTTCCAGCCCCGGTGTGGATGAAATAAAACTTTCCAAAAATATTCGAGACTCTGATGGAGGTGATTGGGGGGAATGGGATAAGGGCGATTTTAACCAAATGGTGATGAAGCAACTACCGGAGTGGTTACAGGCGGTGCTGGGTATTGGAATGGTGGCAGCCATGGCACCTATGTTTAATCATCTTTGGTTTTTGTATTATTTAATATGGTTAGTCCTTGGTTTTGCTTTGGTGGTTTGGATAGCGAAAAAGTTGAAGCTCAGTGCAGTGCCCGGATGGATTACGACATCTTCATTACGTTGGTTGTGGTTGGTGCCACTTACTTTCGTGCCACAGTTTTTTATGGGGCAGTCGTTTGGCCCGGATACAGCGGGAGGTATTTTACCATGGCCACCAGTGCTTCTTTATTATGGAATATTTTTTGGAGTTGGAGTTCTATGTTACGGGCACGATGAATTTGATCACAAAGTAGGTAAGCTTTGGCCCCTTTCGTTTTTGTTAGCTATTCCTTTTTTGATTCTTGGGGTTTGTTTTATGGAGGCACGTAATGCAGCCGCAGCGGGGGATTTCAATTCTAATGCATCTCAAATTTGGTATGATCATTTTTGGGTTAGTTTGTGTGCGTCCATCTATGTCTGGTTGATGATATTTGGATTTATCGGTTTCTTTAGAGCTTTCTTCTCAAATCAAAGCAAACTGGCGCGTTATATTTCCGATTCATCTTATTGGCTGTATTTGGCACATTTAGCTCCATTGATGTGCCTTCAGGTGATGTTTGCAAAGTTGGAAGCTCCGGGGTTACTCAAGTTTATTGCCTATTGTGTTTCCACAACAGTCGTTTTACTGGTGATGTATGAATTTCTAGTGCGCTACACCTTTGTAGGGACATTGCTGAATGGTAAACGGACCCGAGAAGCTACAACCGCCTAGATATCTTTTTCGTTTCATTGTGCTGATAGAGCCAATGCGTTAGTTTGTGGCTTCCTTTAACCTTGGATAAGACACGTTATCACGATTTGGATGCCTTACGTTCCTGCGCAATGTTGCTAGGAATTGTAATTCATGGGCTTTTATCCTTTATGCCAATCCCTTTGCCGATGGTGCCTCAGGATATCAACCAAAACCCCGAAATTTACGGATATATTTTTAATTTCATCCATGGGTTTCGAATGCAGCTCTTTTTTCTGATTAGCGGGTTCTTCACAGCCATGCTATGGCGCAAACAAGGCTTGCGAAGTCTTCTCAAGCACCGCGCCAAACGCATTCTTTTTCCACTAATCATTTTCGCGCCGATGACCGGTATACTTATGATTGCTGTGATGCTGAACTATGCGGAATTTCCCGTCAGTGGAGTAGCCGTGGACAAGTTCTCGGAGCTAACGAGTCACCCCTTCGGATTTCTAATTGTCGGAATAGTGTTTCCTGTGACCGGTCATCTGTGGTTTTTGTATTACTTAATTTGGTTAATCCTTGGCTTTGTCGCTGTCGTAAAACTCAATGAAAAATTAAAAGTTCAGCCCATTTCCACAACAATTACTCATAATCCGTGGCTTTGGTTAATTCCAATTACCTTTTTTGCGCAGTTACTTAATGGCCTTGGTGGAATAGGAATGGGTGTGGATGTCATAGGTCCGGATACTTTTGGCGGACTAATACCTTGGCCGCCACAGCTTATTTACTACGGAGTTTTTTTCGGTTTTGGTGCACTTTGTTACCGTCGGGGAGGGCTGGGTCAGATAAATTTTTTTCGGTGGCAGACCTGTTTTATTTTCTCTATTCCGGCATTGCTGCTTGCGATGCATTGGATCGTGCTACGTAATGCATCTTTTAAGGCTGGCTGGGATGGAAACCAGTTGGAAATTATCTGGTACCATTTCCTGACCAACCTGTTTCAGGTTTTTTATGTTTGGCTAATGATTTTTGGTTTCATCAATTTTTTTAAGGTATTCTTTTCCGAGGAAAACAAACGAGTGCGTTATCTATCGGACGCTTCCTATTGGATTTATATCATGCATATGCCTCTGATAGTGATACTTCAATTTTGGGTGAGAAAATGGCCTTACCCAAGTATAGTGAAATTTCTCTTTATCTGTATTTTGGCGGTTGGGTTTCTTCTGGTGATCTATGAGTATGCCATTCGTTACACTTGGGTTGGCACCATGCTCAATGGAAAGCGTGTCCGGGTACCTTCAGAAGCCTAGTTTACTTGCTTCCCAACTCTCTAAGCGGCAACCTCTTGCTTATGCATCGATGTCTTTTAAGTACTTTGCTTTTGCCATTAATTATTCTGGCTGCAGATAAAAAGAAACCTGAGTTTGGGCCTCTGCTTTCGTTAGAGCAGATTTATGAAAAAAACGAATTTAATTCCAAGGGATATTCAATGAAATGGCTGAATCCAGGCCAGGGTTATGTTCGGGCGGAAAAATCGAAAGAGACCAAGGATGCACAGGATATTGTCCAATATAATCCGGCCACCGGGAGAAAGAACATTTTGGTAATGGCCAAAACTCTGATTCCAAAGGGTGAAAAGAAGCCCTTAAAATTGAACAGTTACACTTTTACTGAGGATCTCTCTAAGGTTCTTATTTTTACTAATACTAGGCGTGTATGGCGTCGTAATACTCGGGGGGATTATTGGGTGCTCAATCGCGATAACGGTCAGTTAAAGAAACTCGGGGGGGACGCTGAGGAATCCACCTTGATGTTTGCAAAGTTTTCACCGGCAAATAGTAATCACGTGGCATATGTGCGCGAAAAAAATATTTATGTGGAGGATTTAGGATCAGGCCAGATTCGTGTTTTAACCAATCGGGAGAGTGATACGGTAATTAATGGGACTTTTGATTGGGTTTACGAGGAGGAGTTGGGTTTACGAGATGGTTATCGGTGGAGTCCGGACGGTAAGGCGATTGCCTACTGGCAGCTTGACGAAGAGGGTGTTCCGGAGATGAATATGCTCAATAATGTATCAGGTTATTACCCTAAACTCATTACTTTTCGTTATCCTAAAACAGGAGAAACCAACGCGATCGGGCGAGTGGGGGTGGTTCAGCTGGAAGACGGACAAACAACTTGGATGAAGGTGCCTGGAGATCCTCGCAATCATTATATTGCTCGTATGGATTGGGCGGATAATTCGAGTCAACTGCTATTGCAACAGTTAAACCGTTTGCAGAATCAGAACAAAGTGATGCTGGCAGAGGTACGTAGCGGAAAGGTGAAAACAGCCTACACTGATGAGGATCAGGCTTGGATCGAAGTGCGCTTCGGATTTACCCAGTGGATTGAGAAAGGAAAACAGTTTACATACGTGAGCGAGCGAGAAGGTTGGCGTCAGCTTTATTTTGTCTCGCGCGAGGGCAGAAAAGCCCGCAAGGTTACTGAGGGTAAATACGATATTATCCGCGTGCTTAAATTGGATGAAGTTTCCCAACTCCTGTACTTTATCGCTTCACCTGATAATGCAACGGAGCGGTATCTATATCAAATAGGATTAGACGGGGAAGGATTGAAACGAGTTACGCCGTTAGGGCAGAACGGTTCGCACAGTTACAGTATCTCTCCTGATGCTAAATGGGCCTTCCATACTTTTTCTAATTTAGATTCACCTCCGGTAACTAATTTGATTGAACTGCCTTCACATAAGACCGTTCGCGTTATGGAGGAGAATCAGGTTCTCCGGGAAAAGTTGTCTAAATTAAAACGGCCTCAAACCGAGTTCTTCCGCATTAAAATTGCAAAGAATTTGGAAGTGGATGCGTATGCTATTTTGCCGCCAGATTTGGATTCCAAAAAAAAATATCCATTACTTATCTATGTTTACGGGGAACCTGCAGGTCAGACGACAGTCAACAGTTGGCGTGGCTCAGGAGGCCTTTGGCACTGGATGCTGGCGCAACAGGGTTATGTAGTCATGAGTATCGATAATCGCGGTACAACGGCTCCTCGTGGTAACGCCTGGCGCAAGAGTATCTACCGGCAAGTGGGTATTCTGGCATCGAAAGATCAGGCTGCGGCAGTAAAGCAGGTGCTAAAGGATCGGCCGTATTTGGATGCCGAACGGGTTGGAGTTTGGGGCTGGAGTGGAGGAGGCTCCATGACGCTCAATGCCCTTTTCCGTTATCCAGATCTTTACCGGATGGGAATTTCCATCGCTCCAGTCCCAAACCAGCGTCTTTACGATACGATATATCAGGAACGGTATATGGGCATCCCTAAGGATAATGAAGAAGGGTATAAGAAAGGTTCGCCGATTACATTTGCCAAGAATTTAAAGGGGAAACTACTACTCGTTCACGGGACTACCGATGATAACGTGCACTATCAAGGGATGGCTAAGTTGATCGATGAATTGGTGGCCAATAAAAAACAATTTGAAATGTTAGCCTATCCGAACCGATCTCATTCTGTTCGTGAAGGGCGTAATACCACCATACATTTACGCACCGCAATGACGGACTTTTTAAGGCGTGCGTTGCCGGTGGGCCCTTAATAGTCGTTGAAATTTAACTGGAGCCAGTTTCGGTTGTTCCAGCCATTTTCCATAAAACACCTTGTCTTGATAGCGAGCTACATCCCGGTCGGCTTCAGCCTGCCAAACACGTGAAGTTTGGGGGGTGTTATAATATCTCGGCTTGGGCTTTGCGTAATACGCTCTTTGTATGGACTTAAGGGCGGAGCTTTTATTCGCCGTGGAAATACGACCGTTGCGTGCTATTGCTTTATGAAGCGTGTTTAAGGTCGGTCTATCAAAATGAAAAAAAGCAATCCGTGATGGAGTACAGGAATATCCGAGCTCGCTGGGAGAGGGCTCTAATCGGGATGATCTTGGCGAATAATGTTCAAGCTCTTCTATGACTTGGACGGCCTTATATTTTCCATCATCTATTCCATTATTTGTAAAACGAGTGACTTTGCGGGGTTGTCGGTAAGGAAAGTGGTGGATATATAGTTTACTNTGATACTTGAGAATGATTCCGTATCCATTGGGATGACCGGTTGAATGGCTTATTGTTGGCACATAAATTTCAGCTCCATCAAGTGATGTGCCGTCCTTGAATTTAAGTTTTAGCTTTTGAGCAGATTGTGAGGGGATGCTTAGGGCAAAAGCTGCAATCAACAGCAAGATCCATCTCATAATTCAATCTAACATAGATTGAGTAATTTCGCAATTAACCGACAGGTAATTTATCTAGACAATTATCGTTTGATTGTTACGTTCGCCGCTTACTCCGTTCTTATATGAAAAAAATTATTTTTACCGCTGCAGCTCTGTTGGTAGCTACTCTTTCAGCCAAGGATAAACGTCCAAACATTTTATTTGTTTTTAGTGATGATCATGCGCCCCATGCAATAGGTGCCTATAACGGNTGGCTGAAATCAGTAAATCCAACGCCAGAAATCGATAAGTTGGCCAAAGATGGAATGCTTTTTGAGAAGAGTTTTTGTTCCAATTCCATCTGTGGGCCTAGCCGTGCTGTGATTATGAGCGGTAAGCATAGCCATAAGAACGGTTTCATGAATAACGGCAATTCCTTCGACTGGGACCAACAGATTTTTCCCAAACTTTTGCAAAAGACTGGTTACCAAACCGCGATTTATGGAAAAAGTCATTTAAAAGGCCAGCCGCAAGGATTTGATGACTGGAAGGTTTTGCCAGGTCAGGGAGATTACTATAATCCGGACCTTTTAACTCCGAAGGGCAAAGTGCGAATTGAGGGGCACTGTACAGATATTGTTACAGATTTGGCCGTTGAGTGGTTGAAGAAAAGTCGTGATGGGTCAAAGCCTTTCATGTTGATGGTTCAACACAAGGCTCCACACCGTACGTGGATGCCGGCCTTGCGTCATCTAAAGCTCTACGACGATATTGACATTCCTGAGCCTGAGACACTGTTTGATAATTATAAGGATAATGCCCACCCAGCACGACATCAGGAGATGGAGATCGATCGGCATATGGACCCGAACTATGATCTTTTTGTCGATCTCACTGCTGAATTTTCCGGGACTCCAATTCAGAAACGTCAGGATAGGTCGGCTCGAAAAAATATGGAGAAGATGACGGAGTCGCAGATGAAGGCTTGGCGGGCTCACTATGGTCCTCGCGATGAGGCCTTTCACAANGCNAAGCTTAAGGGAAAGGAACTGGTGCGTTGGAAATTTCAACGGTATGCCAAGAACTACCTGCGTTGCGTTAGGGGAGTGGATGAAAGTCTGGGTCGATTACGTGCAACTCTTAGAGAGTTAAAGCTCGATGACAATACAGTGGTAATTTACAGCTCAGATCAAGGTTTCTACATTGGTGACCATGGTTGGTATGATAAACGCTGGATGTACGAAGAATCCTTGAAGATGCCTTTTATTGTTAGCTGGCCGGGTGTAACCAAGCCGGGTTCGCGCGATACACACATGATTCAGAATATTGATTATGCAGAGACCTTTTTAGAAATAGCCGGCGCTAAAATTCCCGGCGATATGCAAGGGCAATCATTGGTGCCTTTGCTCAAGGGGCAGTCTCCCAAGGATTGGCGTANNAGCATCTATTATCATTACTACGAGTATCCCAGCTTCCATATGGTGCCTCGTCATTATGGAATCCGTACCGAGCGTTATAAACTGATGCACTTTTATCGTTTCGGAAACGAGTGGGAAATGTATGACCTTAAGAATGATCCCGATGAATTGACGAATATTTACGGGATGAAAGGAAAAAGTAAGCTTGCGAATGATTTGAAAAAACAGCTTTACGCCCTGCAGAAGTATTACGGGGATGAAAGCGACTTTTCTGAAATGCCGAAGGCGTGGAAGGACAAGAATCGTCCGGGAACCGCCAAGAGATAATTCTAGAGATCGTTTACCACATTCTCCAGTGGTTTACCTTGGACTGCCTGCTTGGCAATGCGGGCAGAGGTGGTACGCATCTCAATCATCCCTTCATGACTGCAAAAAGCTGCATGACAGGTGGCAATTAGGTTGGGGGTTCGGGCTTCAGTCTTTGTTTTTAAGGGCTCATCTTCAATAACGTCCAATCCCGCGCCGGCGATCACGCCCTTATGCAAAGCAGAAAGCACGGCCTTTTTCTTAATGATGCCACCTCTTGCGGTGTTGACCAGATAGGCTGATGGTTTCATGAGTGAAAGTTCCTGCTCGGCGATAAGATAGTGTGTTTCTTCGTTAAGCGGGCAATGAATGGACACCACATCCGAGGTTTTTAATAACCCGTTCAATGAACGGGCTCTTTTAATCCCAATTGCTTTTTCTGTGCCGCTGGGAAGGTAGGGATCATAAAATAAAATGTTAAACCCAAGTGCTTTGGCTCTTAAGGCTGTGGCAGTTCCAATTCGTCCCAGTCCAACTACTCCAAAGGTCAGGGTGCTGGTGCGTCTTAATTTGTCTTTGGCAACCAATTTCCAGCCCGGTTTTTTGGCTTCGGCATCGAGTGAAAATAGTTGACGCGTTAAAGCTAGGGTTAGAGCAATGGCATGGTCAGCNACCTCTTCTGTTCCGTAATCGGGCACATTACAAACGGGTATTCCTGTCCGGGCAGCTGCATTAATATCTACCGAATCGTAGCCAACTCCATTGCGGATTAAGGCTTTGCAATTAGCCATCTTAGATATGGATTTCTCGGTGATAATGGCGTTTTGCCATATAATTATGGCTTCAGCCTGTAGTATTTCTTGAGTGAAATTATCCTTATTATCCGTCAGGAAATATTTAACGTTTGCTNATTTGCCCAGGACTTTTGTTTCGATGTCTACNCCGCTATTGCTGGAAGGAGCCGTTTTCCAATCCAGTACTGCGACTAACGGCTTACGATTTTTACCTGCCATTACTATTGACCTTTGCGAAGCTCCAGCATGGTTTTTCCAAAGGCTTTTCCAATTCTTGAAAAAGTAATGGTGCTGCCTAAATAATGATANGGAAAATCTGAACCTATCAGTTTCCATGCTTCCAGATTTTTACGCCATGTGGGATAGGCTTCATTGGCTTTCTTATCCCAATAGATATCTGTTGGGATGGCTTTCACATTACCTTTAAAATCCGCAATGTTATTCATTGACGCTTGGGCAGTCTTAACGATAGCCATGTTGCCCTGAGCTTCCTTAAATCCGTTCTGGCCCATAATGCCAATGACAAAGGGTAAGTTTGGTGACTTGAGTTCCTTGCGAACATCACGAATGAAATTCTCCATATTTTTCGCATACTCTTCAGGGAAAAAGCCATACATATCATTCCATCCTTGAAACCATACAAACCCTGATAACTCATATCCGCGACCGTCATACTGGGGGAATCGTTTTTTTAGCTCTTTCAGGTTAACGGAAATTTCCTTCATCATCAGCCGATAAAAATGGCCGTGACTTTCAATAACCTGTTTCCGGTAGGTTTCGCTTTTATCCCTGTAGATCGATTCTTTGGTCTCCTTTAATTTTGCCTCTATCTCCTTGCGGGTGATCTTGGGATTATCCTTTTTGGCCTTGTTCATGGTATTGCGAACAAGGTTGTTGTAGTCGCGGTTTACCATACCCTGAACAAACTCATCAAGCTGTTCCTTTTTTGGTAGCCCAGAACTTGGCGGTCGAAAATCGCGTCCGATGCTCTTGCCCCCCCAGGCCGTTTTGATAATTAACACGGGTTCTTCATAGTGATTGCCGACCACGTGACCGAATTCCAACTCCGGTCCAATGCGTCCGGGTGAGCCGAAACCGACAGTAAGTGGTCCGCGCCGGTCGAGGAAATTGATCCAGACGTCATCCCGTTCAACGTATTTGCCGTCCTTATGCAGGTGGGCGAAAAATTCCCTCGTTTCCGGGGCCTTGATTTGGTGGTTCAGTAAAGGATCAATGCCGCCTTTACCTTCCATATTGGACTGGCCTGCAAGAATGAACACTTTTATTGGTTTTTTTTCAGCCCAAGTTGAAAAGGCCAGTATTACGCCGGTAAAGAATAAGGCGGTTGATTTGATTAATATCATGGTTGAGGTGAAGGCTAAACATTGCTTTTTTCTCGGCAAGTGAAAACGCCTTTTTGCTTTCTCAATAGAAAATAGGTAGAATTGCTCAGGACACATGGGTCGCAAAATACTTATTCTCACCGAGGGACTTTCCAGTCCAAACTCCGCTAAAACTGCCTGTAGCGTGATTCGTTATCGAAGCGAGGAAGTAGTGGGCGTGTTGGACTCCACAGTTTCGCCTCAACCCTGTCAGAATCTTTTGGATGTGGGCGAAGATATCCCCGTGGTTAATACAGTGGATGCCATTGCTGAAGCAAACGTACTTCTTATTGGGATTGCTCCAACTGGAGGAGGATTACCAGAGAGCATGCGACAGCAGGTAAAAGTGGCGATTGAGCGAGGCATGGATGTTGAATCCGGGCTACATGATTTTTTATGTGAGGATATCGAATTTGTTGAGTTGGCAAAAAAATCAGGATCAAAGCTCCGTGATTTACGCCGTAATAACGAGCGTGAAGTGGCCCAACGAATTAATATATCACCTGATTGTCTGCGCGTGCTCACAGTGGGCCATGATTGCAGCGTTGGTAAGATGGTCACCTCTATTGAAATCGTGAGAGGGCTTCAGGCGGAAGGAGTGTCGGCTAAGTTTATTGCGACAGGGCAGACCGGTATTCTGGTGGAAGGTGACGGTTGTCCGGTTGACGCGGTGGTGGGCGATTTTATCAGTGGTGCGGTAGAAAAACAGATATTAGCCCATCAACACCATCAAGTATTGGTGGTTGAGGGCCAGGGGAGTATTACGCATCCTTGTTACTCGGCTGTGACGTTGGGACTGCTTCACGGTTGCCTTCCTGACGTTCTGGTTTTCTGCTATGAGCTGGGGCGTACCCAGGTTAAGGGGGTTGATCACATAGAGTTACCCTCAATGGAGTCTCAGAAAGATCTTTATCTGGCGATGGCGAATGCTGCGCATAGTTGTCGGTTTATTGGAGTATCCATCAATAGCCGCAATACTGATGAAAAAACTTATCTAAAAGAAAAGGAACGCATAGAGTCAGAATGGGGCTTACCTGCCTGTGATGTTTTTCGGGACAACGCGCAGCCCTTGGTGGATGTAGTCAAGTCATCCATGGTTAACTAAAAATGAAGCTATTTTTACATGAATTTGATCTACCTTTAAAGCATCCATTCACTATTGCTCGGGGCACGATTAAAACCCAGCCCACCTTGATTGTGGAGCTGAGGCAGGATGGGAAAAGCGGTTTTGGTGAAGCAACGATAAACACCTTCTATGCCTCTTCAATGCTGCAGATGAAAGAACGGTTTCAGCAGATGGAGCCGGAAATCTCATCTTTTTCCTTGGGTGATCCATCTGAGTTTTGGTCCCGATGTAACAAATATTTGAATGATGCTCCGTTTATGCTCTCGGCGCTTGATTGTGCTGCGCATGACTTATGGGGAAAATTAGAGGATCTGCCTGTTCATCAGTTGTGGGAATTGGATTTAACTAATGCGGTATATTCCTCCTTTACGATTGGTATTGATACCATCGATACCATGCGTTCTAAATTGAAGGAAGAGCCGGGTTGGCCGGTGTATAAAATAAAACTGGGAACCAAAGGGGATGCCCAGATTATTGAGGCTTTGCGACAGGATACTGAGGCATTGTTTCGTGTGGATGCCAATTGTGGTTGGCAATTGGATGAGGCAATAGCCTTGAGCTCTGAACTAAGTCGTCAAGGGGTGGAGTTTATTGAACAGCCGTTGGCTTCTGAGAACAAGGATGCCCAAGGTCGTCTCTTCCATGAATCGGTATTGCCGTTGGTTGCTGATGAGAGTTGCGTTGCTGAACGAGATGTTATGCAATGTGTGGGGAGTTTTCACGGGGTGAATATCAAGTTGAGTAAATGTGGAGGGTTAACTCCCGCCCGACGGATGATTAATCTTGCACGTGATCACGGATTAAAGGTGATGGTTGGGTGTATGACCGAAAGTTCTGTTGGGATTTCTGCAGCGGCCCAATTGGCTCCTTTGATTGATTATGCGGATTTGGATGGCGCGGTTTTGCTTGCTGAAGATACGGCCAATGGCGTCAAGTTGGATCGCGGTTCGCTAATTTATCCGGATCTTCCGGGTTGTGGAATATATGACTTTAAAGGGTAGCTTTTTAACCTTTCTCTGGAGGTTTTGCAGCCAGAATCAATTTGACTAACTTTCCGAAGCTTGCGGTTGAGACGCTCCCATTTGGTTTAAAGGTGTCGACGCGGTGCACAATAACTAAGTCCCATTGAGGAATCACCAACACCTTATGTCCACGGTATCCATGAGCGGCAAATGATCCGTCAGGCAGGGTTGCTTCCGGGTAGAAATTACCGTTAGCCCCCACCCACCACATGTAACCATAGCCCCCACCTCGCTCGGTTTTTGAGTAAGGCCGGGTGCTTTCAATCACCCAACCTTGTGGGATAATCTGCTGATCCTTCCAGCGTCCTCCACGTGCAAAGAGCAGGCCAAACCGTGCCAAGTCTCGAGCGCTTAGAGTGAAAGGATAGGCTGGGTGGATAGAATCTTTTCCCGTGACATATTTAGTGTGCTCTTTTCGAATAAAGTCCTGCATTTCTAGAGGGTTGGCTAATTTGTTTTCGAATTCCTCAAAAATTCTGCGGCCGGTTTGGTTTTCAAAAATCGTGCACAAGGCATTGAAATCCCAATTGTTGTAATACCAAAAAGTATTAGGGAGGTGACTTCCGCGTTGAGGGCGTCTGGCGGCCATCGCTTTGGTTTCATAAAGAGCGGGATGGTAGATTCCCGAGCGGGCTTTTAATAGGTCGCTTACCCTGGCTTTTTTTTCTGTTTCACTTAGGGAAGGTTCATTGTCGTCGATACCCAATTCGCCAAGGGTTTTGGAGGTCTTTATTTTTCCACCTAAAACATGAGGCCCGTAGAGGGCACTTAAAATGCTTTTGCGCATGGAATGGCACCTTAGAGGGCGTTTTGTTTCTCCCCATTCGGTAAGAATTTTTCCGTCCAAGACAACCATTACAGCTTCAGTTTTTAGTGAGTCGGCATATTTCTTTGCTTCATCTATTTTAGTATTGGACCATCCGGCAGCTTCGGGAGTTTTCCATTTCTGCCATTTTTCGCCGGGATACACGGTGGAATGGCTGTGGTGTGATCGGCGTAGAACCTGACCGGGGCGTTGATTTAGAAATTTACCCTTATCGATGGCTAAGGTGCCGTTAATAAAAACATAATGGATCCCCTCAGGATACTGATGCGGTTCAGTGAAGGTGGCTTTATCAATGATTTTCTCCGGGTCAAATACCACTAAATCGGCGTAGTAGCCGGGCTTTATTTTACCACGCTGCTTAAGACCTACACGTGCCGCTGGGAGGGAGGTCATTTTTCGAATGGCATCTTCCAGCTTAAGAACTCCTTTTTCGCGAACGTAATGTCCGAGTACGCGGGGAAAAGCTCCATACCAGCGGGGATGAGGATGACCGCTTCCGGGTTCGGTTAGGCGTCCATCTGATCCAGTCATCGTTAGGGGATGTTTCATAATACGTTCCACATCTTCGTCACTTAGTACGTGGTAAATACAGGAAGCTCCGCCATTCTGAATTGCTTCCATGACAAGTTCAGCACCGTTTTCTGGGGTCGGCTTTAAGCCTTTCATAATTGCCCAGTCATGCAGTGTTTTACCTTCCAGTTTACGATTCCATTTGACTAAGCCAAACTGTACGCGTCTTAGGTCACCGCCCCCGCGATCATTGACGATATTGAATACAATCTCCTTCTTAATTTTGGCCTTTTTAATTGGATCTTTAATTCGGTTGAGAAATTTTGAAGTTCCTCCTTCACGTGCCCAGGTAGGAACCAGCACCGTAATTCCCGTATAGGTCGCAGTGTAGGGATACTGATCCATCATAACATCAATGCCTTTACTTCGTGCTCTATCCACCATTGCCAGAGTATCTCGACTTTTGCCCCACATAGGTTGGCCGATAACCTTGTGATGTGTTAGCACGATTGGAATTTTTGCTTGCCTGCCGATTTCAATGGCTTCCTTTACTGCATCTAAAAGTCCCAATCCTTCTTCTCTTAAGTGCGAGGTATAGAAACCACCTCTTGCAGCTGCTTCACGGGAGAGCTCAATGATTTCATCGGTTTTGGCAAAGGAGCCCGGTAGATATTTTAATCCCGTAGAGATTCCCCAAGCTCCTTCATCCATAGCTTGAGCTACCATTTGTTTCATTCGCTTTAGTTCTTCATTGGTGGGCGGGCGGTTTTCCAGTGCCATTACCCCTCGTCTCACTGAATTATGTCCGACGAGTAAGGCGACATTTAGACCGATTCCTTGTCGTTCAAGTTGTATTAGGTAGGGGGCCAAAGGCCACGGTGCGCTACCATCTGGGCCACCTATGGCGGTAGTTACGCCTTGACTAACCATGCTTTGTGCTTCCGGTAGTTTGGTGATGGGGTCGATATGTGCGTGCATATCAATAAACCCCGGTGAAACAACCAAACCGCTTATGTCTATTCTTTTGACTGTTGCATCTCGAATTGGCTCACGAGATACCAGTATGATTCTTTTCCCCTTCAAGCCGATATCTGCACGGTATCCCNNNGCTCCTGTTCCATTAATTACAGTGCCTCCNGATAGAATAAGATCCAAAGACTGCCCGAGAAGTGGATGNACCCATAATAGGATTAAAATTATTGGGCTGATTGAGTATCGANNGAATTTAAAANTCATAAAAAACTTGAAGTGATTCAGAGCAACGATTAATGCCATAACTCATGAGGTCAATCTGTTTTGTTNTATTTCTTTGTCTAATCTCCGGCACATCAGGTGCTTCATTGTNTCAGAGANTAGATGAAGCGGNTGAAAGCGAAATGGAACGCCAGCAAATTGTAGGGTTTGCAGTTGGAATAATACGGGAAAATAAGATTGCTTACTTGAAAGGTTATGGTTGGGAGGATCGTGAAAAGCGNGTTCCTGTGACTCGTAANACNATGTTCCGTTGGGCTTCGATTTCCAANTCNTTAACNGCTCTGGNAGCTATGCAGCTCTGGGAAAAAGGGCATTTGGAANTNGATGCNGATGTTCGTAGTTATGTGCCGGAATTTCCGGACAAAGGCCATAAAGTNACNNTGAGNCAATTATTNAGTCANCAAGGAGGNATTGTNCATTANACNAATGGCCCCGTGATTGTGACTCAGCGNCAATACAAANAGNCCAATCCATTTGAAAACGTTTTGTTAGCGTTGGATACCTTTAANGAATCACCTTTGGTTAATGTGCCAGGTGAAAAGTATTCCTATACGACTCACGGTTNTATNCTGTTGAGTGCCGCTTTGCAAAGGGCAGGTAAAGAAAAGTTTGCCCATCAGGTTCGCGATCGCATTGTAACACCCTTGAAAATGGAAACCTTACAGCCCGATTATCAGTGGGTTGAAATNCCAAATAGAACCATTGGATATCGTAANCGGCAGGGNAAAATTGTGGTTTCNTCCAATACAGATGTTAGCTGGAANCTTGCGGGAGGCGGTTACATTTCAAACATAGNTGATTTAACCAAGTTGGGCGAAGGTTTGTTAAATGGNAAACTGGTGAAGCCCNAAACTCTGAGATTGATGTGGACTCCCNGAAAAACCAGTACTGGNGAGCAAACTTCATATGGNCTNGGTTTTCGNCNGTGGAACTATNTTGNTGGAAANTTACAGAGGACNTTANCCNNANCNGNTGANNCNNATTTGAAAGATAAANNGANNCTNCNNTTAATNGGNCATAGTGGGTCTCAACAAAAAACTAAAACTTTATTAATTTTGGAGCCCTCAAAGAAATTNGGTATAGCCTTGATGTCGAACTCGGAGCAGACCAATACNTATGAAGCTGCTGAAGTTATATTGAAGGCAGTGATNTCATCAAAGCCCTAGNTTAGAATNTCTTGNACNACTTCTCCATGCACATCTGTAAGTCGCATATCGCGACTGCTAAAGCGGATGGTNAGTTTGGTGTGGTCCATNCCCAGNAAATGCAACATGGTGGCGTGGAGGTCGTGTATTTGGAGTTTTTTGTNGACTGCTTTATAGCCGTACTCATCAGTCGCTCCATAAGTTATNCCNCCTTTGACGCCACCGCCCGCCATCCACATGCTGAAGCCAAAAGGNTTGTGGTCACGNCCGTTGCCTCCCTGAGCAAANGGAGTGCGGCCGAATTCACCCATCCATACGACAAGGGTGCTGTCAAGNAACCCTCTGCCATCAAGATCGCGTAACAGTGCGCCAATNCCCTGATCNACGGATTTGGCATTTTTGGGNTGACCATCTGTGAGTCCACCGTGTTGGTCCCAACGGTCTCCATTACCTCCAGTGCATGTGAGTTCAATAAAGCGTACNCCGCGTTCTACNAGGCGTCTTGCAATCAAGCAGTTGCGCCCAAAGGTGGCCGTATTCTTAAAACTTGCGTCCAAACCATACATTTTTTTCGTGGCTTCAGTTTCACCTTTGATGTCCATGAGTTCGGGGACTGCTCCCTGCATGCGAAAGGCTAACTCATGATTGGCTATTGCTGACTCAACCTGATCCAGACGGCCGAGTCGTCCTACCACGCCAGCATCTAGTTTTCGTATGAGGTCTAACTTATTTTTTTGTAATTGAGCAGTGGCTTCAGTGCGGCCAATATTCGCGATCGGTTTGTCGCCATATTTGAAAACACTTCCCTGATAGGCAGCAGGCAGGAAGCCATTGGAAAAACAGCCCAGTCCACCCGGAGGGATTAGTCCGCCATTAAGGACAATGAACCCGGGGAGATTCTGGTTGCTCGTCCCCAAGCCGTAATTGATCCAGGAACCCATACTGGGGCGGCCAACCTGTCCGAAACCGGTATGTAGGAAATAGTTGGCATTGGTATGCTCTGAAAAATCTGAGGTCATTGAGCGAATTACGCATAGTTTGTCTGCGTGCCTCGCGATGTGCGGGAAAAGATCACTGACGGGAATACCAGACTGTCCGTAATGTTGAAATTTCCAAGGACTAGCCAACGTTTTTCCCCGATTATTGAACTGGGTCGCCTCCATCTTAAGTCCAAAGGGTTTTCCATTCTCTTTGGTTAGTCGGGGCTTGGGATCAAAGGTGTCTACGTGTGAAGGGCCCCCATCCATATAGAGAAAGATAATGCTCTTGGCCTTGGCTGGAAAATGCGAAGGTCTGGGAGCTAATGGATTGGATGGTTTGGCTGTTACCTCGTTGGCTAGGAGAGATGCTAGTGCGACACCTCCAAAACCGTTGGCGCACCTAGCCAACATCTCTCTGCGAGTAAGAGACTGCTTTTGAAATTTACCGCAGTGGGCCATCGATGAAGCTAAGTCTATTTTTTAGGTGCAGCGGTCTTCTTATTCTTGTCAACCTGACCTTTGATGTCGATTTTCTCTGCTTTTACCAGCTGGGCTGTTTTATCACCTAGATTACGGGCAATGAGTCCACTAGGGTCGCAGCCCTTGCTGATGGCTACCACTTTACCCCCCCGATCAATGAGGAAGTTGCTGGGCATGGTTTTGGTGCCGAATATTTTCCAGCTGTTTTTCTTGGGATCTAAAGCATACTGCATGTTCAGTTTTCTTGATTTTACATATTTAGCAAACTTTTCATCGGGCTCAGCAAAGATGGCTACGAGATTGATTCCATTTTTTTTGTAGGCTTCATTTAAGGCCTGAAAATAAGGCAGCTCGCGATCGCAACCCAGACAGCCGCATGTTAAACGCACCAGTACCGGGCCTTTGGCAGACAATTTGGATAGATCAATTTCTTTACCCTGAGTATCTTTGATTTTGAATTCAGGCGCTGATTCTCCAACTTTCAGAGATTTCAATGGTTCGGCATGACTGCTCCAAACAAAAGCCAGAGAAAGGGCGAAAAGGGTAAGGATATTTTTCATGATCTTCCTAATAGGACAAAGTCTACATAAGTAGACGAACCTGTCCAACACCTATTCAAAATGAGGTTTCCCACTTGCCGATATCAGTAGAGCTGATTATTTAATGGGGATGCGTTTTTCACCATATTTCCTTCTCGCTGGTTTTTTGGTTATTCCGGACTTGAAGGCAGCACCTAAGGTGACTGAGCCCCCTGCCAAGGTGCGTAAAGCATTAAGATTATCCAATTTTTATCAGAAGCATGTAAATGTCGGCGGATTTTCCATTGTGTCTTCTGAAAAAGTCTCCGATTACGCACTTCTTGAAGCGGCTTATTTGATTAACCAAATGCTTGTTGGTCGAGAGGACCTCCTGAAAGCCATGGCTAAGAATAAGGTTCGCTTCTCGGTGATGGCGCATAACGAATATACAACCCAAATTCCTGAGCACAGTGATTTGCAGCCTCGCTTGTATTGGAATCGACGTGCGCGTGGGTTGGGTGCCACGCCCGAGCGTCCTTCAGTAAGTTGCGGCGAGGAGAATCTCTTGCTTTATCCAAATGATCCTTATTCAACTGAGAACATTCTCATTCATGAGCTAGCTCATGCAGTACATAAGATGGGTTTATCAGAAACCGACCCCACCTTTGATGAACGGCTTGAGGCCACTTATGATCAGGCGGTCAAAGAGGGATTGTGGAAAGGCAAGTATGCCTCGCGTAATCACTACGAGTATTTCGCCGAGGGAGTTCAGTCGTGGTTCGATACGAACCGTGAAAACGATTTTGAGCATAACCACGTTAATACCCGTGAGGAATTGAAGACTTACGACCCACGTTTGGCCAAGCTGGTGAAGGAAGTTTTTGGGGAAAGGCTCTGGCGGTACCAGCTTCCAGCCGATCGCAGGCCGATGCCGGCTCACCTAAAAGGTTATGATCCGAAGAAAGCTCCTGTCTTTGGATGGCCAGCGCGTTCGGTAGCTTGGTATGAGCGTTTCAAGGCCGGCAAGGAAACCTTGGCTCCGGATCATGCAATGCAGTTGGAACTTTTATCTCCTGAATCAGAAAACTGGCGTTCGCCGCGTACTCCGCATAAAACCCAAATCTACATTTCCAACGCTAGTTCACGAGCAATTGCTCTGGAGTGGATCGATTTTGATGGAAAGCCAAAAACCTACGGTGTTGAGTTGCGGCCGACAGATCACACTCAGCAGCAAACCTATGCCGGTCACGTTTGGCGATTAGTAGATGATAAAACCAAAGAGCCAATTCATTATTTTATTGTGCCTAAGAAACCGGGTAAACTGATCTATAAAGGCCGGTAATGATCTTTCTCCGCATAGGACTATTCATATGTCTTCTGTTTTCTGTTCCGCTGAGTGCGGTAGATTTCCAGCGGGATGTGCGGCCGGTTCTGGCAGCATATTGCTTTAAGTGTCATGGTCCGGATGAAAAGTCTCGGAAGGCCAAGCTCAGGCTGGATGTCAGGCCTGAGGTGGATTTTTTCGAAGAGATATTGGACCGGATAGATCATTCTGACCCGGATGAAATAATGCCGCCACCGACGGCGAAGAAGCCCTTGAGTAATGCGCAAAAGGAGATGCTGCGTGCGTGGATTAAAGACGGTGCAGTTTACACTGAACATTGGGCCTTTGTTGCCCCAAAGGTGTCCGCTTTACCAAAGGTTAAAGAGGTTGATTGGCCGCTCAATGAGCTCGACTACTATACTTTGAGACAATTGGAGTCTG
>PBEJ01000043.1 GCA_002719595.1 Verrucomicrobiales bacterium | reverse complement strand
CTTCGGGCCGCTTTTTTTATTCAAAATTTGCACTGCGTTTTTTATATCTGTTTTGGGGNTCNGGCAGAGNCATATCCACTTTTGCATAATAAGTATCAGGTCCAAACATTTCGTTGGCTGCTGAATANAAATCNCGTCCGGGTTTAACATTAAAATTATCACTGGCTTCAAGAAATACTGATTGCCCTTCTGGCTGCCTTAGGCAAAGGAAAAGAGGGACCTCGCCAGAATGTGCTTCGGCAAGATTGCGGACTCTGTCCATGGCATCTGGGTNTAAGGATTCTGCCTTGAAACGTAAGTGTACTTGTTTTGTGTATCGGGCCGGAGCTTCATCAAGTGGGAAAATATCTTGAGGAAAAATCTTCGGNACGTCCTCAGTATTGTTGACTTCTCCGATAAACATNAACGGCTTGTTTAATTCGATGAGATGGTTAAACCGCTCATAGTTTTCATTTACACAAAGTACTCCAAATTCGTTTCCTATGTTTTCCACTGTTGCAATACAGTAAGGTTTGTCGGTTTTTTTGGAAATGCCGCGGCGGATATCACTAACCAACCCTCCAATCCTTGTAGTTGTGCGTTTGGGTAATTCTTTCAGCTCATCAATACTNTGGGTGGAGTAGTTTTCAAGTATTCCCAAGTAAGGATCTAGTGGGTGTCCACTAACATAAAATCCAAGCAATTCTTTTTCGTAACCTAGCTTTTCAGCGTCAGGCCATTCAGGAAGCTCACGCAAGCCGACGGGCATTTCCTCTTCGGGCTCNTTTGATTCAAGCATTCCGAAAAGGGTTTCCTGGCCTCGGGCGCGGTCGGCAGCNGNACTTGAAGCNCTGCTGAGGGCNCGTTCGATTTGTGCAGTGAGACTGGCTCTNGTTTGGCCGAAGCTATCGCAGGCCCCGGCCTTAATNAGTGCTTCAAGTACTTTTCGGTTTACTGCCCGAAGATCTACTCGATTNCAAAGATCGGGTAATGTTGAGAANGNGCTATTTTNGGTTCTGGCTTCAAGCATTGCTTGAACTGCAGCNTCNCCAACTCCCTTGATGGCAGCAAGTCCGTAACGAATCACAGTAGATTCNCTAGCGGGAGCAAAATCAACCTGCGATTCATTGATATCAGGGGGTAANACCTCAATTCCCATTGCTTTGGCTTCGTTGATGAGGACAGTAAGTTTACCAGTGTCTCCCATATCGTTTGTGCACATGGCAGACATGAACTCTATAGGGTAGTGGGCTTTCAAATATGCAGTTTGGTAGGCAACTACTGCATAGGCCGCTGCGTGAGACTTGTTAAATCCATACCCTGCNAATTTCTCGAGGAGATCAAATATTTTATTAGCNTTAGATTCAGGTATATTATTGGTCTTCTTACAACCTTNAACGAACGTCTCACGTTGTTTTGCCATTTCTTCAAGCTTCTTTTTACCCATGGCTCTGCGTAATAGGTCTGCGCCTCCCANNGTATACCCAGCCAATAGNTGNGTAGCCTGCATNACTTGCTCCTGATAAATGAGGATNCCATAAGTTTCTTTTGATATATCCTCGAGCAGGGGGTGTTCGTATTTGATTTCTACTTTGCCATGACGCCGCTTGATGAAGTCGGGGATAAGATCCATAGGCCCGGGTCGGTATAAGGCTACGAGGGCTGTGATATGCTCTATGGAGTTTAGCTGGAAATCACGACACAGATTACGCATGCCACCCGATTCCAATTGAAACACCCCAACTGTGCGCCCTTCATTCAGTAAGTCATAAGTTTTTTGGTCATCCAAAGGCAGTGAGTCCACATCTATTTTTTGACCTCTGGTTTGTTCAATCATCTCACATGTATTTCGAATTACTGTGAGAGTTTTGAGGCCAAGAAAGTCCATTTTTAATAACCCCAAATCGCCCACTGGATTCATTGGGTATTGGGTCGTGATCACTCCATCGGCATCTGCTTTGAGGGGGAGGACATTGACCAGAGGTTCGGCACCTATCACCACGGCGGCTGCATGAATGGACGAATTACGTGTTAAGTCTTCGAGGACAAAAGCAGTATCGATTAGTTCGTGGGTGATCTCCTCATTATCGTAAGCCTTTTTGAGCTCAGGTGATGTTTTAAGGGCATTTTCCAGTGTGATTTTAAGTTCATCAGGAACCATTTTTGCGAGGCGGTCACATTCACCATAGCTAAGACCCATTACACGACCAACATCACGAATTACTGATTTGGCGCCCATTGTTCCGAAGGTGATGATTTGAGCCACGCAATCTCTGCCGTATTTTTCACGGCAATATTCGATGACGTCCTGGCGGCGGTCATCTGCAAAATCAATGTCAATATCAGGAGGGTTTACCCGCTCAGGATTNAGGAATCGTTCGAATAGGAGCCCATAGCGTAATGGGTCTACATTAGAAATCTCGAGTAGATAGGTTACCAATGATCCAGCTGCTGATCCACGGGCGACACAGGCTATCCCTTTGGAGCGTCCGTGTTGAACGAAGTCACCGACAATAAGGAAATAATCTATGAAGCCGGTTTTTTCTATGACGTCCATCTCGATTTCAATTCTGTCTAGGACATCCTTAATTGCTTTGTCTACTGCGGGGTCTTTGGCGTCGGAGAGGTTGGTCGTATCACTTGCTTCGATAGTNGGAAGAGTGTTTGCATCAGAAATAGACCGAATTTCGTATTTTCCGTCATGGTCTTCAGCCTTAATGCCATATCTTTTGTTTAGACCTCCAATAAGCAAATTTCGCAAATAGCCATCTCTCGAGTAGCCTTCGGGTGGATCAAATACAGGAAAGTGAAGTTTACCCAGTTCAATTTCAACATTGCATCGTTCAGCGACGGCCATGGTGTTACTGACTGCCTCAGGTGATTCACTAAAAAGTGCGGCCATTTCATCAGCACTACGTAAGTAAAATTGTTCTGGTGCATAATTCATTCTGTTTGGATCAGAAAGGTGAGTTTGGGTTCCAATGCAAATCAGTGCATCATGTGCGTGAGAGTGAGGGCGTTCGAGATAATGAACGTCATTTGTGGCCACCAGATTAAGATCAAATTCTTTTGACCACTTTATTAAATGAGAATTAACTTTTGCCTGCTCGTTGATGCCGTGGTTCTGTAGTTCTAGGAAAAATCGTTCCTTTCCAAAAAGTTGTTTGAACCAGTCGAGTGAATCGCGGGCTTTTTCAAGATCATCTCGTATGATGGCTTGTGGGATTTCACTGGCTAAACAACCACTTAAGGCAATAATCCCTTCTTTATGTGCTTCAAGTAGTTCTTTGTCGATACGCGGCTTGTAGTAAAAACCCTCCAAATGAGCGGCCGTCGTGAGTTTTACTAGATTGTGATATCCGGTATTATTCTCTGCCAATAGCAATAAATGGTTATAGCCATCCTTGCCTGTTCTACTGTTCGCTTTGCGCTCAAATCTACTTGTTGGTGCAATGTATGCTTCACAGCCAATTATGGGTTTTAAATTTTTTGCTTTTGCTTGTTGGTAAAAATCGATTACCCCGTGCATTACCCCGTGATCAGTAATGGCGAGAGCAGGGAATTCTAATTCTAAGGCACGGTCTACAAGCTTATCGAGTCTACATGCACCGTCGAGCATGGAGAACTCGCTGTGTACGTGTAGATGGACAAACTCGTTATGGGGCATAGCAAAACCTAGCCTTGGAGATTACTTTTGGGCAAGACCATGAAGTTTAACTGTTGTTAACAGGTNCTATTCAAAAGCTCGCGCTTGCTTTATGNTGACAAACCACGCAAATTTTCAACACCCACTTGATGAGACAAGAGCCGTCTATGAATGAATCTTCTGAAAACGATATCTCACTGGATTTGCAATTCTTGCCCGAATGGGCTCAGGAAGACTCTGGAAGCAACAAGTATTCAAGCCATTCTGGAAATGATCGGGGAGATGAAGCGCGCAGAGGAAGGGGGAGAAAAGGCCAAAATCAGAGATCGCGCGGTGGTAATAAAGCACGGNGGGATGCCTCTATGGGTAAGGGCAGAAGTGGTAACAGGAGAGGTGGTAGTGATAGAAAAGACAGGCCTTTNCCGCGAGAATCGCGTGGTGGTCGCAAGAAGCACCNCGGGAAAGGGGATAGATTTCAAAGGCCTAAGGCACCTAAGCTAAACTTAAAGGTGGATTTTGTTCCGGATGAACAAGGAGTGGAATCCATTGCTAAGGAAATTAAACTTACAGGCAGGGCTTACCCGCTCTTTCAGATAGCTTTGTTAATTTTAAATCGGTCGAGTAGATATTCCATTAAATTAAGTCGTCAGAATAATTCTGGTGATAAAGAAGCAGCTCAAAGGCTATTTAGATGTAAGCTGGATGAAACAATTTGGTTGACCAAAGAGCAGTGTGTTCGACACGCACTTTCTAATTACTTTGAGAATTTTTACGAAACCCAAAAAACTGAGACTGAAGGACCTAAGGGAAATTTCACTTTTGTTGCGAAATGCGGTGTGACTGGCAAATATTTGGGGGCACCCAATCATCATAATTATCAGAATGGTTTAGTCGTATTCCATGCAGAACATTTGCCCAGGATGCCGTTTGAAAAATTCAAATCTCGGATTCAAATTGTTAAGGATGAGGAGGCTGTTAACGAATGGCTTGAGGAATGTAAGTGGAAAACTGAATTTGTTTCCATAAAAACTGAGGATAAGGATGTTTTCGGCCGGCGTGATGAGGTTCAGACTCATTTTGAGTCTAATCATTTAGAGGAAGTATTTGAAGAAACGCAGACCTGTTTTATATCTGGGGATAAGGCACAGTCACTACAAGAGCCTCGCCAATTGGCGGAATTTCTTAAAGATCAGTGGCACAGGCAAAAGCATTTTCCAATGCAACTTTCGACACATCTAAGCAGAATTTTTTCAAATTTAGGGCTTCAGTTTTTCAAAAAGGATAAAAAAGTTACTCATGTGTCAGTTGCAAGGCCCAGTTTTCTGGATATTGAATCGGAGCCAGTCAGTGAAAGTGTGAGGCTTATCATGCAATTTATTGATGCCACTAATAATTGTACCCGTCGGCAGATACTTGAACACTTGGGGGATACTGGAGGAGATGAAGTTGATAAAGTCGAGGAGGAGGCCGGATTAGGGAAGGCAAGTGGCGGGAAGAATCAGGTTATCTCTGATCTTCACTGGCTTATCCATCAGGGTCATGTTCTTGAGTTTTCTGATGGCATTATTGAGACATCTAAGAGACCAAAGAAAAAATTAGAGGCTGTAGTAGTTGGACCAGAAGAAGAAGTGAAAAAGAAAATAAAGGCGGAAGCTCAGCCTTTAGATGAGAATCTGCATGGCAAAGAAAAGGTAGATCACGAGGCTTCTTCAGAAGAATCAGTTTCTGAATAATACGAATGCAGTGCTACATACGTAAGGTGGTGTTTGTGGTTTGATTCGGGTTATTGTTTGATTCCCATTCTGCCCGTGTAGTCTGTGTATTGTAGTAATGGGCGTTTTACTTTGGTGTTTTTGAAATATTCCTCAATTGCCTTTCTAGCCCCGTTCCAATGCCCATAATCATCAACGATTAATACTCCGCCAGATGTGATTAGGGGGTAAAGTGCTTCCATTTCAAATTTTGTAGATTCATACCAATCAGTATCCAGTCTGAGAATTGATATTTCCGATGGTAAATCTTCAGTTGTACGTAGTGTTTCTGTGATGTCCCCAACAATGTATTCTACTCCAACAGACTCTGCTCCAGCCTTCGTAAAATTTTCTTTTACTTCTTCCAGCGAAGCGTAACACCAGCCGTTGTGTGATTCTTTTTGCTCTCTCTGAAAACGCATTTTGGCAGGGGTTTTATGTCTAGTGGTCTCGTCTAACTCTGTCGGCTCTGTCATGCCTGCAAAAGTGTCCATTAATATTACTTTTTTATTTGAACCGTATGCTTCGAATAGTAGTTTGGCGGCGATAGAATTACCGCCACGCCATACACCACATTCGACGAAGTCTCCCGGTATTTCATTTAAAATGACATATTTGCAGGCTTGAATGGTGGCGATTAGGCGTTCTGAAGAAACCATGGTTAATTGATTTTTGATCACGTAATCAAAAATTTTTATATCACGTTTCTCGAACTCGACAGGCATTAAGAAATTGGTCTTCTTTTGCCGTTGGCAAAAATAATTTCGAGTAGCCTGAAGGAACTTTCTAAGCACAACGCTTTTTTGTCATTACTGAGGTTGTCGATGTGTTTTGATATCCTGTGTACTCAAAAAAATCGGGAGCACTGAGGTAGGAATAGTTTCTATTGATGAATTTAGTATCCAGGTTTGATATATCAGCTTGTCCTTTCCTGCCATTGGAGACCCAGCTGAAGTGATGAGGTATTTGTTCATAGTTAACCAGCATGTTTGCTGTTGGAATGGGGGGGCATCCGTCACTGTGGACGGTTTCCACAGATACGTCATCGTCCAATATGATGAATTCAATATTCTTATCGAAACAATATTTAATCCTATTAAAATGTGAAACGTGGTCATCAAAAAGTGCTAATGTTTTACCATTCATTGGTTCTGTATAATCGCTTAGATCATAATCGTGATAATTAGCTTTGGGGCTTTTCCATTCTATTAAACTNAGGTTGATATCGAACGAAAGAATATGTGATTTATCCGGNATGGATTTATCGATGAAATAGGTGCTGTACCCTCTCCAAATACCCGATTCTATCACTATGTCAGGCTGAATGGCGCGGATAAGGCAGAAGCAAAAAAGTCCATTATTATAGCCCATNCCCCCATTTAAACTCGATATGGGGCATTCCCGAAAAATCTTATCGAATAATAAAAGATCCTTTTGGATTTCGTTTTCACATGCATTAAGGCCTATTTGNTTAAACAANCCCTTTAAACATTCGGCTAGTNTGGAAAACTGTTNGCTTTTGATGTTCGTTTCTGTTTGAAAGCTGACCTGCTCTTTTCGTTTATTTGGTTTAGACCTCTCTAATTTGATGTTAAGGCTTTTGGACAATATCCAGTTTATCCATTTGGCAAGCATCCCTTGTAGAGGAGTTTTATCAGCCGGTGAAAAGGAATAGTGTTCAGAGGTGGTCGTATGCCTGTCACGGTCAAATTTCATTTCACTGTTTAGGTAACCTTACTGTGGGAATCTACTCCCATTCGATCGTGCCGGGAGGCTTGCTGGTGATGTCGTAAACAACGCGGTTTACACCATCGACTTCGTTGATGATTCGGCTTGAAATTGTNTCAAGGAGTGAGGCTGGTAGTTTTACCCAATCTGCTGTCATGCCATCCTTGCTTTCCACAATGCGCACAGCAATCGTGTATTCATAAGTGCGTTCATCACCCATTACTCCGACGCTTTTTACGGGTAAAAGAACAGCAAAACTCTGCCAGACTTTGTAATACCAATTATGCTGTTTCATAGCTTCCACCACAATACGATCTGCGTTTCGGAGAATTTCAAGGCGACTTTCAGTAAGGTCGCCTAATAAGCGAACGGCAAGCCCTGGGCCGGGGAATGGTTGACGCCATACTACTTCCTTTGGAAGTCCGAGTTCCGTTCCGAGTTGACGTACTTCATCTTTAAACAAGCAGCGTAATGGCTCAACCAGCTTAAATTTCATTTTTTCGGGTAGTCCTCCCACATTATGGTGACTTTTAATCAAGGCGGCTGGATTCCCTGCGATGGGCACTGACTCAATGACATCCGGGTAGAGTGTGCCTTGTGCTAAAAACTTTGCTTTACCGACCTTGCGTGTGGCTTTTTGGAACACGTCAATAAAGGTATTGCCGATAATTTTTCGTTTGGTTTCTGGGTCGGTAACCCCTTTGAGTTTTCTCAGGAATAATTTGGCGGTGTCTTCATATAAAAAGTTGCATTTGAAATTGTCTTTAAAGAGTTTTTTCACTGCTTCGGCTTCGTTGGCGCGTAAAACTCCGTTATTAACAAAAATGCAGGTGAGCTGTTTNCCNATCGCTTTGTGTATGAGTGCTGCAGCTACGCTGGAATCCACTCCGCCTGATAAGCCCAGGATTACGTGTTCCTTGCCAACCTGTGCTCGGATGTCGTCTACGGCTTTCTCAATATAGCTGCGCATAGTCCATTTACGCCCGCATCCACAAATATTTCGGACGTAATTATCGATAATTTTTTTTCCCTTTGGAGTGTGCACAACCTCCGGGTGGAATTGTATGCCAAAAAGTTTCCGTTTACGGTTCTCAATGGCAGCGTGAGGTGAGTTTTCTGTGATCGCAACGGTCTTAAATCCATCTGGTAATTTGGTGATTTTGTCGCCGTGTGAATTCCAAACCTGAAGGGTTTTGGGGAGGCCTTTAAAAAGTGAGCAGCGTTTATCTTTTACCGCGAGATTGCCTTTGCCATACTCACGTTTGAGTCCGCGTTCTACATTCCCGCCCATGAATTTTGCAATTACTTGNAGGCCGAAACATATGCCTAGAACTGGGATGCCAAGATTAAATATCTCCTTATCGGGGAGAGGGGCCTTTCGGCTGTAGACACTCATCGGGCCTCCGGAAAGAATGAGGCCCTTTGGATTCATAGAAGCGATTTCCTCGGCGGGGGTGTTGTAGGGGACGATGGTAGAATAAACTTTGCATTCACGAATACGGCGCGCAATAACCTGTGTATATTGCGATCCGAAATCAAGGATGATCACTTGTTCCTGCATTATGAGCTAATGGTTGACCGTGGGGGTTCTGTCATTGAAAACCACTAAAAATTTATTCCCAACTCCCAACAGTTGACTTGCTACCGCTGGAAGCCTAGTTTGTCACTTCTTCATGCACGAGGACATTGAGAAACTTTTAGTACTTCAGGAAAGAGATCGTTCGATAGCCCGAGCAAAAGAGGAAATTTCTGGGTTGGCACATGAGCGGGCCGAAGTGAATGGGCGATCTGATAATGCAGAGGAAGGGAATGCGAAAGCAGAGCAGAAATCCAAGGATCTCGAAGTGCGTAAGAACGCACTGGAAACCGAGATAAAAAGTGAGGAGGAGAAGATTCGGACTTACTCTCGCCAACAACTCGAGACGAAGGATAATCAGGAATATAAGGCTTTAGGTCGCCAACAAGAAACCTGTAAGGAATCTATTTCAAATCTTGAAACTGAGGAAATCAGTATATTGGAAGAAATGGACGTTCACGCGGAGGTGTTAAAGAAAGCTAAGGCTGAGTTGGAGGAGGCAAATGCTGCTAAAGCAAAAGCACAGGCTGAGATTGATGAACGCGAATCTAATCTTGGAAAAAAACTTGAGGAATTGGCAGGCCAACGTGCCGAGGCAGAAGCTAATATCGATCAAACTACTCTTTCTCGTTATAATCGGTTAGTTGAGCGGAAGGGCACCAACATTGTCGTGGGTATTCAACATGGTTCTTGTGGAGGATGCCATATGAAGTTGCCCGAAGGGGAGGTCATTGCAATAAAGTCTGGCACGAAGTTAAACTATTGTCCCAACTGCAGCAGGATAGTCTACTATACACGAGATATGATTCTTGAGGCGGACTAACCTTCTCATTAACGCTTCATAAAATTTATTTTTTTAGTTATCATGTCCTTTATCCTGGAAGGGCGGAGGATCGCTTTCGTTTTAATACGAGAGAGGAAAGTCCGAACACCATAGGACGCGATGCCGTGTAACCCTGATTTAGTTGGGGATACATGCGGGCAGTTCATTCGAGAGGATGGCTGACGGAAAGTGCCACAGAGAATATACCGCCACAGGTTCGCCTGCGGTAAGGGTGAAAAGGTGGGGTAAGAGCCCACCGCGCCAAACGTGAGTGAGGCGGCACGGTAAACCCCATCGGGTGCAAGGCCAAATAGGGGGCCAGGGACGGTCCGTCCTGCGATCGGAAACGGTCACGGCTCCGGGTAGGGTCGCAATAGATAAATGATCCTCTCCACCGCTCGCGGTGAAGACAAAATTCGGCTTACAGCCCTTCCAGGATTTTCTTTTCAACGCAAATGAGTCTCAAAGAAATTTTCCATGGCTGGGTAGGTTTTCTTTGAGGATTGGTGGAAGACACCGTGACCGGCACCTTCAACGCGGATGTATTCTAGCTGCTTGGCTCCCGCTTTTTTCAGGGCTGCGTGGAATGTGTCGCCATGTTTGATATTTACTGTTTTGTCAGCCGTGCCGTGGATCAATAGGAAAGGGGGGGCATCACCCGCTACATAAGTTGATGGAGAGGCTTTCCTGCCCCGTTCCTCCAGAGTTGCGACGGGGCCGGCAAATAGTTCACCAGGTTGAGAGCGTTGGGTAGTGCGCCGGTTGTCAAATAAAAGAAAATTTGTGGGAGTGGCTGAGGCACACACGGCCTGAACCAGACTCGATTGATCCTGATAAGGGCCATCGCCTTCCAAATTGGCTTCGGGTTTAACTAGTCCTAACATGCACACCAGGTGTGCTCCGGCTGAATTGCCATATGCCCCAATTCGCTTCGGATTCACATTGTATTTTTTAGCATTGGCCCGCAACCAACGTACCGCGCACTTCACGTCTTCAATACTGGCGGGCATAGGAGCCTCGGCAATTAACCTGTAATTGACGGTGATGCAGACATATCCCTTCTGTGCGTACTCAATAGCTCCGCGCATAAAGTAGCCCGCGCGTTTATCGCCTGAGCGCCAGCCTCCGCCGTGCACAAACACGATGGCTGCGCGTGGTGCCTTGCTCTTGGCTTTTGGCATTACCAGATCGAGTTTCCATGCCTCACTCTTGCCCTTGCGGTAGGTGATATCCGGTTCAATCATTACATCCTTTGGTGCGCTCTTTAGCAGCTCTTCAGTGGANATATACCGGCGCTTATTGCCCTGTTGATTTTGGTTGTTACGACGGAGCCGGTTGGCCAATTGGATGAGTTCATTTTTATCGAGTGACCCGTCTTTATTGGTGTCTACCCGGTTAAAGTTTTTCTTCATCAGGCCGGTAGCCTCAGTGGAGGTAATTTTTCCATCGCTATTTTTATCCATGGCCTTAAGCCATTTGGGGACATTGGTTATGGAAGCAGGCGGGTTCTGTTGGTTTTGGGCTGGGCAGAAGAAGGGGAGTAAGCCCGCGGTAAATAGTAGTACGCTCAGTAATTTCATGGGGAAGTTATTCTAATGGTTTCCAGCGAATTTGACCAGTTTCAGGTTTGAGCATTCAATATTCATGTTATCATTTTTAGTATTCTCTTTTTTCTTACAAATTTGATCTTCTTTGGTATCATTTTTTTGGAGGTAGAAAATGCTGCGCCGAAATTTTTTAAAGCTGAGTTTTGGAGCTCTGACATTACCAGAGCTACTCACTTTACAAGCTCAAGGAGCTTCAGATGTTTCTGGTTTTGGGAAAGCTAAAAGCTGCATCGTTCTCTTTTGCTGGGGGGGAATCAGTCACCTCGATACGTTTGATCTCAAGCCTAATGCTCCATCAAATATCCGCGGTACCTTTAAGGAGATTCCTACTGCTGTTCCTGGTATTCGCATTGGTGAGCATTTGCCCGGCTTTGCGCGTACCATGAAAGAATGGGCGGTTGTGCGCAGTGCCCATCATAACGCTCCTAGCCACCGTTCTGGTGCCTACTGGAACCTCACCGGTCATGAGCCAGNCAAGCTCGATGGCAATTGGGAAGCTACGCGTAAAGACTGGCCTTCCATTGGTTCAATGATTTGGCAGGCTAAAAGAGATGGAGGAAGGCAACGCAACACTTTACCTGGGGCCGTTTCCTTGCCTTACACTATTTATGATGGAGGTACAGCCAATGGTCAGGATGGTGGATTTCTTGGGATGGGGATGGATCCGGCTGTTTTTCGTCCGCCCGGAAAAGACTTAAAGATTTACGGTGGCAAATCACCAACTTCCGGCCGTATTGAGTTGGATTTACCTGAAGGGGTGAGCCGTGGTCGTTTGGATCAGAGGCGTAATCTGATACAGGGCTTTGGTCGTACCAAGCAGCCTGCTCTGAAATTGGAAACTGAAGCCTTGGGCCGTTCGCGTGAGCTTGCTCTNGATATGTTAATGAACCCAACAGTTCATGAAGCATTTGATNTGGAAAAGGAGCCACGTGCGCTCAGGGAAAAATACGGGATGCATATTTGTGGGCAAAGCGTCCTCACCGCACGTCGTTTGACAGAAGCTGGTGTGCCTGTGGCGACCGTTTACTGTGCAGCGGGTGATCTTAATGGCTCCAAAGGAGATCACTTTGATACGCACGCCAATAATTTTAANAAGTTAAAGGACATTCTTTTGCCTCCCTTTGATCAGGCGGCCTCGACTTTGGTGGAAGATTTGAGGGAGCGTGGAAGGTTAGATGAGACGTTGGTGGTAATGCTTACCGATTTTGGACGTACCCCGAAAATCAATGGAGGAGCTGGTCGGGATCATTTTCCGGGGGTATATTCGGCCGTCTTTGCCGGTGGAGGTATTCAAGGCGGGCAAGTATATGGTAAATCAAATCCTACGGGCTTTGAGCCGGCCGATAAGGCATGTGGGCCTCCGGATTTACACGCGACAATTTTTCATGCACTCGGGATTAATCCCGAACACATGATTTATGATACAGAGGATCGTCCTCTGCCTATTTGTGATGGTAAGCCTTTGCCTTTGTTTTGACCGGTTTATTTTTTAGTGAGAGCGGCCGCTATGCTTGCGTTTCCAGCCATATCCAGAGCGGTAAGAGAAATTATTTCAGGAAATATTTTCCCAGGTCTTAAGAGTGCCATTCTTTGATTGCCTGGCATTAGTTTAGATATCCACCGGTTATCCGTTTTCACTTGAAACAACCACCACCGAATTGGTTCGCTATCAGTCGTGCGCCAATTGATTCGAATCATTTCGCGCGTCTTATCCCATTTGGCAAAGACTGCAGGTGCTTTGGGGGCANGACTATCAAGCCATTTGGACGCAGGCACAAGAGCAGGTTGTGTGTAGATTCGGGTAATCAGTTGGGTTCCTAGGTTGTCGCGATTTTTGGTAAGAGCGCTCAGGTTCCAGTGGATATTTCCGGTTGCTCCGTGATGTTTTCGAGTGANCTCGATTTGTTTGGTGATTTCTGATGCAGGCCATGGGTTAACTTTAGCTGAGTTATTGCCTGGCCAGAGGTGTCTGCCTTTTGGGTTTTGTTCATGCCACCATTGCATTAGAACCGGGTAGCTTTGGTCCCTATCATCAATTCGCCAGTAAAGTTGTGGAGCACAATAATCCATCCATCCCTCTCTAAGCCAGAGTCGGGCGTCGGCGTATAGCTCGTCATAGGCATCCAGGCCTTTGATCTGTTTGGGGTGGCCCGGTCTCCAGATACCAAAGGGGCTTATGCCGAACTTTACATGTGGTTTTACCCTGTGGATTTCATTGTGGATGCGCTTGATAAAACTATTGATATGCATCCGGCGCCAGTCCTTACGGCTCAATTTTGAATTGGATTTCTTCCAGCTAATCTCATCAGGGAATGAGGTGCGTTTGCTGTCAGGGTAAGGGTAAAAATAATCATCGATGTGAATGCCATCTACATCATAACGGTTGACCACATCCATAATGACATTTAACGAATGATTGGCGGCAGCGGGTTCTGCTGGGTCCAGCCATTGATATCCATCATAGTTTTTTACGAGCCTAGGTTGTGTTCGGCTGATATGGCTGGGGGCCGGCGCTCCCTTGGCCCCTTTGTAACGTGCCCGGTAGGGATTGAACCAAGCGTGCAGTTCAAGTCCTCGCCGATGCGACTCGTTGATCGCATAAGCCAATGGGTCCCATACGGGCGAAGGGGCTTTGCCCATTTTACCCGTTAAGTACTCGGACCAGGGTTCAAGTTTTGAAGGGTAAAGTGCGTCGCAAGCTGGTCTGACTTGAAAGATGAGGCAATTGAGCTTGAGGCGGGCGGCAGCATTGATGAGTTCTGCGAGTTCCTTCTTTTGTTTGGCGATCGGTAGGCCAGGCTTTGAAGGCCAATCGATATTGTTGACCGTTGCAATCCATGCGCCTCTAAACTCACGGGTGAGGGATGGGGTATTTGGGTTTTTAATAGTGCCGTAAGTTACTTCTGCCTCCAAGTTTATCAGGCCAAACGCCATTAAGCCCGTTAAAATGGAAAGCTTCTCATTCACAAGTTAATTAATGCGATGGCGATTACGATGGGACAAGCGTGTTTTATCAAGGATAAGCGCATTGGCCAATTGAATTGAAAAAATAGGCAAAATATGATAACTATATCTGCTTTCTTGAATTGGGCAGATAAATCCTATTTTTGCTTCGCTGTTGCGCTTTACGGTATTGCCATGGTCTACTCGTTATTTCTTTGGCGTAAAGGGTTCCAGCGGGATGATTGGGTAGTATATGGGCTTATCGGAGTAGGGCTGATACTTCACACAATTGCCATGGTACAGAGAGGTTTTTCTCTGAAACAATGTCCTATCACTAATCTTTATGAAGCTACTGCTTTTATTATGTGGACGATGGTGGCTGGTTACCTCGTTGTTGGTCTTTGGCAAAGGTTCAGGTTTATTGGAGCTTTTGCGTCTCCTTTGCTGTTCATCCTGGGAGTTTTTGCATTATTTCCGGATATGGATCCTAAGGTGTTGCCCGGAAAGCATCAATTTTCAGGGGCGCTTAGTAGTTTGCACAAAGCATTTTTACTTCTTTCCTTCGGNGGCTTTGGGCTGAGTGCAGTTGGTGCGGTGATGTACCTGACTCAGGAAAACGATCTTAAGCTGCATAAGTTCCGAGCCATCTTGTCCAAACTTCCTTCTCTTGAAAGATTGGAGAAGGCGATGAGTGTGATTCTATGGGTGTCTTTTGTTCTTCTCACAGCGGGCCTGGTGACGAGCAGCGCATACTTACACGCCACCAATAAGGTGTGGTTTAAGCCAGATCCAGAAATGCTTTGGACTTTGGGTATTTGGTTCTTTTACTTGATTTTGTTGGTGCTTCATAAGCGTCATGCCCAAAGCGGAAAACAATTTGCCTGGGGTGCTCTGGGCAGTTTCCTCTTTGTGATGTTAACCTTCTGGGGTGTATACCTGTTATCACCACTCCATCAAATACCTGCCAGCTAAATGCCTATTGTTTGCCTTGGTCTAAATCATCGGACTGCACCCATTACGGTGCGGGAACGATATGCATTGGCGGAAAACGAATTGCCTGAGCTGCTGGTCAAGTTGCTCAAGCAAACGAATGTTGATGAAGCTGTGATTCTCTCTACTTGCAACCGGGTAGAAATTTATGCAGCGGGCAGAGGGCCCGCTCANCANCTGNTAAATGAATTGCGTGCATTTCTGGTGACTGAAGAGGAAGCCGATGGGGATGATGTATTTTATGAACATTCTGGTCAGTCGAGTATGGTTCATTTATTTAAGGTGGCTAGTGGTTTGGATTCCATGGTGCTGGGTGAGACTGAGATTTTAGGCCAACTCAAAGACGCTTATCAAATTGCGTTGGAAAACAAAACCACTGGAAGCTCCCTCAATCAGGCTTTCCAAAAAGCCTTTAATGTCGCCAAGCAAATCCGTACTGAAACCAACATCCAGCGTGGTAGTGTCTCAGTCGCCAATGTTGCAGTGGAGTTGGCCAGTAAAATATTTGATCAACTAAAAGACCGCACNGTAATGGTAATTGGTGCGGGTGAAACCGGCGAAAAAACTGCTCGTGCGCTTTTAAGCCGCGGAGCCAAGAGCCTTATTGTATCCAACCGATCTTTTGAGCGCGCTGAGGCAATGGCTAAGGAGCTTGGAGGTGTGGCTGTAGATTTTGATCACTGGCAGTCTGTGTTTGATTCGGTGGATATCATTATTAGNAGTACTAGTGCTCCGGATTACGTGATAGACCGAAAGAAGTTGGAGCCATTACAAGGATCACGTCAGCATCGTCCCTTACTGCTGGTGGATATCGCCGTGCCCCGCGATATAGAGCCTGAAGTAAATTTTATGGAGGACGTTTACCTCTATAATATCGATGACCTCCAGTCCATTGCTGATGATTACCTGCGGCTTCGTAAGGAAGAGATTATGAAATGCGAATCAATTGTAAGGGATAAGGCTCGGGAACTTTTTGATTCACACTTTTATTCGCAAGATGATCGTCAGGATCCGGAAACTCCTGCCGCAGGCGCTGAGCCTGTAGTTAATTGATGCCTGAAAAGCCAATTATCATTGCAACTCGGGGTAGTGCGTTAGCTTTAACGCAAGCGAATCTAATTTTTAATGCTTGCCGTAAAATATTTCCTCGATTGGCCTTTGAGGTGAAGATAATTAAGACCACCGGCGACAAGTTGCAGACGGCATCTTTAGCAAAGGCCGGCGACTCTATCCCCAAAGGGTTATTTACCAAAGAGTTGGAAATAGCTTTGATAAAACAAAAGGCTGATTTAGCAGTGCACAGCCTTAAAGACCTTCCAACTGAGTTACCAGCGGGGCTTAAATTGGGAGCAGCTCCTAAGCGGGAGGATGTGCGGGATGTTTTAATCTATAAAGTTGATGCGGAATTTTCCGGGGGAGTTTCGCAAATTAAAGAGGGAGGGTTGATTGGTACCAGCAGCACTCGCCGTGAGGCACAAATGCGAGCAGTCAGGCCTGATCTGCGTTTCGATGAAATTCGGGGCAATGTTCCAACGCGACTGGAAAAATTAGCCGAAAATGATGAGTTAGACGGAACTATTCTCGCAGCGGCAGGTCTCAATCGGCTGAATTTTACCATATCGGGCGATGGGTTTTTGGAGGGGGATGCGGTACCTGACGGTATTCGTGCCATAGCGCTGAATACAGACATCATGCTTCCCTGTGTCGGGCAAGGAGCGATTGGTGTAGAAATTCGAGAAGACGATGGTCGAGTTGAGAAGATCGTCGATCGTTTGAATCATTTTAATACCATAACTTGCGTCACTGCTGAAAGGTCTTTTCTAAAGTCAATGGGGGGTGGTTGTCAGTCGCCGGTGGGAGCTTATGCCCAGGTGGAAAATGGAAAACTACAGATGCGTGCGGTTTCTTTTCTAAGTGGTTCCATCCAGCGTACTGATCAAGTTGGCGAGTTGCGTGAGCCGATGGCTCTTGGGGAGCTAGTCGCAGATCAATTGCGTGCATGATAGAGTGGTTTAAAATCGAGTGGTTACCCCTTGGTACCTTTTTTAATGTTTTATGTATTCTTGCGGGCGGCACGACTGGTCTGATTTTGAGNCGGCAATTACCCGATAAAACCCAACGTCGGGTCCGTAAATATTTAGCAGGCCTCACGGTTTTGGCTGGCGGTTACATGATTGCCNATGGGCTTTATGGCGGTTGGACAGAGGCAGGTGGAATTTGGGATTTTCTTTTATTAGTTCTGATCACTTTGCTGGCTATATCTTTTGGCAATCTCTTCGGAACCTGGCTGAAATTGCAGGATCGCTTGGATAAGCTGGGTAAAGAAGCCAAGCGGAGGCTCACTAAATCCGATGAGGATGATGGTACTAAGTTTAGTGATGGCTTTGTTACTTGCACGGTGCTTTTTACGGTGGGGCCAATGTCCATCCTTGGTTGTGTAGAGGATGGCTTAGGCAATGTGCCGACTATCTTAATTGTGAAATCCATTATGGATGGGATTGCTACCATGTGTTTCGCTCCACGTTTTGGGATTGGGGTAATGCTTTCAGCGGTGCCGTTATTGGCTTACCAGGGGACGGTAACGCTATTGGCATCACATTTAGAATTTATGAAGAATGAACCAATGCTGTTGGCTAATTTTAATTTAGTAGGGGGTTTGTTGGTGCTAACAATAGTGCTGGTGATTTTGGAAATAGAGAAAGTNCCNCTNGCTAATTATCTGCCAGCATTGGTAGTCGGTCCGGCTCTGGCCTATTGGTGGATTCTTTAATCAGCCTCCAAATCATCCCTCAACATGAGGCTGCCCATAGAGTTGAATGGGTGAACCTTATTGGAGCCTTCAAGGGGATAACCTTCGGTAGCCCAAGCGAAAATGGCTCCTTCAAGGTTAAACACATTGGTATGGTTCAGGGATTTAAGTCTTTCGGCCATGATTGCGCTGCGGTATCCCACCGCACAGTAGACCACGATACATTGATTAGGGTTTTTTAGTATTTTCTTAAGCTCGCTATCGGAAGTTTCTGGAGAGATATGCAACGCATTAGGAAGGTGGCTAACATCAAATTCATCCTTGCGGCGGATATCCCATAGGAGTGGCGCGGTACGATTAGGGTCTTTCAGCCATGCATTTAATTCTTGTGGACTGGTGTGGGCTACCTCAGAAAATTTCCATGGGATGAATTTTCTTGCGGCATTTAGTCCATTGTATGAGAGCCAAAGGGTAAATCCTAGTACAGCAAAGACCACAATGGTGCTGGTAACTAGCACAGGTTTCTTCCAGGGCGTTGGCTTGCTCACTTGGTCTCTGAGACGAGTTGTTTGATGCCCTTATTTACCAGCTCTTCCACATTTTCTTTCCATCGGTCTGCGGGTAGCCCGTAAACAGCCATAGAGCTTTGACCTTCATAGCCGCCTTCTAGTAAGACTCGAAAGGTGGGGATATAAGCCATTACATCATTAGCATAGCTGGTGACCCAAGTGGCGGATCCAAATTCTTTTTTAAATTGAAGGGAATAATCCACGACCACCTCCCCTCCCATGGAAAGCCAAAGTAAATCTCCGACTCGCCAGCATTGGATTGGATAGGGGTAGGTTTTGGGTAGGTTGCCGGCTGTCTTTAGCTCTATCATGCGCTTGGCCCAGCGGCCACGGTAGCTGTTTTGGTTTTTGGCTGATGAAGCTAATGACTCATCAGACGGTAGTGCGCCAAATTCCAGATCGATAGTCTTAATATGGGTAGCGAGCTTTGGCTTCAAGGTATTCATTTTTTGCAAGAGAACTTCCTCGACTGCGGCAGCCAGCATATTTCCGTAACGTTCAGCTTGATGAACTTCTCTTCTGGGTAAGGGGTTTATATCTGCACCGCATCCGGGGCTAAATAAGGCCATTGCGCCGGGGTGACTTTTTTCAAGGGCAAGCTGAGTAAACCCGGCATAATCGCCCGAGAATTTTTGGAAACTTAAAGTGGTGCTGTGGCAGGCATAACCAAATACAACGGCCTTAAGGCTAAGCCCCTTGTAGACAGCTAATACCGGCACATCATGATCCACTGGTCCTTTCAAGGCATTAGCGGCAATGAGTTTAGGCACATCACTGTAAGGTTTATTTTCACGTCGGTTAACCCCAAAGCGAGTGATACCTATACCGTGTTTTAATGTTACCGGCTCAAGATTTTTGATGGCTTGGCCGGTGATTTTGAGAATTTCAGACTCAAAGCGATTGGAGTATTCCTCGATTCGGGTAATGCGTTCGGGAGTTAGCGGATATATGTCATACAAACCTTCACGCATGACCGGGCCGGTATGAGTGTGTGAGGCGTTAAACATCACTTGATCGGCTGTTAGCTTATATTCCTTCGCTAGTTTCAGTTTAAGGCTATTATAAATGCTGGCTGATAACCCAATGGTATCAGTGGAAATAATGATCCCAAGTTTGCCGGTTTCATCTTGCAGAGCTAATGCCTTGGCCCATAGGGGGTGAAGAACGCCATCGCTGGGTTCGGTGCGCCCCCCATAACCAGCCATCCAAATGGGTTTCTTGGGGGTAATATCGGCCTTGGCGGTGCCAGCTTTCCATGAAGCTGCCGAAAGAGGCATGGCAAGACAAAGCAGAAGGATGACACGGAGCGTGGTCATGGGGTAAAGAGTAAGATTCAACGGCCAATGGTCAATAATCAAAGAGATACCGCTAGTCCTTGTCTTGTCTGCTGGTTCATGACAATTTTGATCCATGCGTATTTCCCATTTATTGGTGTTGTGTCTTTTATTCATAGAGTTCAGTTCTCTAGCTGCTAAGAAACCCAATATTGTGTATATAATGTGCGATGAACTGGGTTATTACGAAACCTCCTTTATGGGAAGTAAAACCATTAAAACTCCCCGCATTGATCGACTAGCTGCCGAAGGGGTATGGTTCACTCAAGCTCTCGCCGGTTCCTCTGTCTGTGCGCCCACCCGGTGCGTGCTCATGACTGGAAAGCATAGCGGGCACACATCAGTGCGGGTTAATGGGGGAGGCACGCCTCTTCGTGCTGAAGAGGAGACCATTGCCAGTATGCTCAAGGAAGCAGGGTATGCGACCGGTGGTTTTGGTAAATGGGGTTGTGGTGGACGTGGTTCTACAGGAGTTCCTGAGAAACACGGTTTTGACGTATTCTTAGGCTATTACGATCAGGTTCATGCGCATAGTTATTACCCCCCTTACATTATTCGTAATAGTCAAGAGGTGCCTCTCAAGGGAAACGTGGGTGGGAGTACCGGTACAAATTACTCACATTACGTCATTTTCAACGAGGGCATTAAATTTATTCGGGATAACAAGGATCGGCCTTTCTTCTGCTATCTGCCCATTACTCCCCCCCACGGTATCTTTGACATTCCTGACAGTGACCCGGCCTGGGCTATTTACAAGGATAGGGAGGAATGGCCCGAACAGGCCCGGCGTTATGCAGCAATGGTCGGGATGATTGACCGACAGGTGGGGCAGGTGTTGGATTTACTCAAGGAACTCAAGCTCGATGAAAACACCATTGTCTTTTTCTGTGGTGATAATGGTGGCAACAATTACTTTAAGACTCCGGAGCATCCGCGAGGCATTCATAGCGCTAACAAGAATCCAACAACCGGTGTGGAATTCCGCGGAGGAAAAGGCAATCTTTATGAAGGGGGACTGCGGATCCCGATGGCTATCCGATGGCCCGGNAAGATAAAGCCAGGGCGTGTTAGTGATCATTTGTGGTATTTTCCCGATGTGATGCCGACTTTGGCGGAGATAACTGGAGCGAAGGCTGTCGAGGACACTGATGGCATATCCATCGTCCCTGAACTCATAGGNGTCAAGGCGGCAGGCCGCAAACAGGAAAAACATAGATATCTCTATTGGGAGCTGGGAGCTCAAACGGCTGTCCGCATGGGCGATTGGAAAGCAGTCAGGCCTGGAGCCAAGTCCGCTTGGCAACTGTACAATCTAAAAACGGATATCAGTGAAGCTCATGATGTGGCTGCGGAGAATCCCAAGATAATGAATCAGATTAAAGCCATTGCTGAGGAGGCCCATGAACCGCCTGTGGAGGGAACTTTTGCTGATACCAATAATCACGAGAAGGATCGCGCGGCAAAATGGGGAGGGACAAGACCGCCCCAGCGCGGGAGTAAGTTCAAGTGGCTAACTAAAGGATTGATTATTAATACAGGATTAAAGGTTGTTGGTTTTAGTAGTCAAAATGAAACTAATCAAAAGTTTGCTGCTAATGCGATTGACGGAAAACCAGGGACCATTTGGCATACGCAATTTACCCCTGAGATTAAGAAGCACCCACATGAGCTAGTATTAGATTTGGGTAAGGAAAGCACGGTGCGTGGTTTTCGTTATATGGCGCGTCAGGATGGGGGATGGAACGGGGCTTTAAAGGACGTCGATTTTTCAGTGAGTGACGACCCTAAAGAGTTCGGCACCCCAATCCTCAAGGCCCTTTTGCGCAAAACACGTTCAGTACAGGATATTAAATGTAAGCCAACTAAGGGTCGCTACGTCCGCTTACGTGTATTCTCAGAAGTTAACAATGGGCCTTGGGCTTCTTTGGCGGAATTTGGGGTGTTGGGAAAATAATCTAGAGCGCCTCAACTCCCATTAGTTTACCGGTATGATTGGTGGTAATCACGCAAAGTGAAGCAGTCTGACCTGGTTCAATTTTGTGATTTATTCCCATGAAATTGGCCGGACGAACGGAAAATCCATCCCAAATTTCCTGCCACGGTTTCCCAAGCATTTCTGCGACACGTTCGACTCCCTGAAACGGTCTTAAGGCCGAGCCGGCAAGGTTGGTTTTGCCCGGTTGACGAACAATCTGATCTTCGCCAACTTCAATATCGAGCCGTCCCACCGTATATCTTCCGGGCGGTGCCCCTGCCGCAGACATGGCGTCAGTCGTATAATAGATATTTTCAGGACCTAACACGCGGTGAAATATCCGGAAAGGCATTGGTCGGACATGAATTTGGTCGGGGATTAACCCACAAGTGAGTTCGCCTGAGTCCAGCACCCGCCACAGGAAATTATCATGCCGGTCCAATTCCTGAGGGCAGGCATTGGCTAAATGGGTAAAGCCCGTAGCCCCTGCATTCTTGGCTTCGTTTAAATTTTGTGTGCTAGGATTACAATGTCCTAGGCTAACCCGCATGCCAAGTTCGGCGGCGCGCTTGATGGCTGCAATGGCTCCTTCCCGTTCCGGGGCGAAAGTGAGCAGGACGGGATCACCCACTAAAGTTTCTCTAATTTGATCAATATCAGCAATTGTAGGGTCACGCATTGCTTGGTTATCATGGGCTCCCCGAAAACCCGGTTCGGTTGAGAGGAATGGCCCTTCCACGTGCCAGCCGGCGATTGCCCGCTTCAGCATGGGGTCCGCATCGCGGAGTTTCTTCAGGTGAGTAAGCCTGGCAATGAGTTTGTCAAAATCATCGGTGATAAGAGTTAAGAGCCAACGAGGGCACCCATCGGCCTTTAAGCCGTCACTGGCCATACACAGGTCTTCTGTGGTGAGGCCGTCCTTTTGGAAGTCTATGCCCGCATAGCCATTCACCTGAGGGTCAAAAATACCAGGACCGTACCATCTATTTTCTGGTGACTCGGCAGGTTCAATAGATTCGATTATCCCGTCTGAGAATATGATCCTATGGCCTTCACCTGTCTGGTAGTGGCGTGCGATAATTTCTAATGGGTTGGCCATGGTTTTTGGGGTCGGTATTCGGAATATTATGCCGATTTAGCTTACATTCACAAGGCTTCCCATAATCACTGATTTCGTTACATGAAATTTCTTGCGATGCTAGTCTGTATTGCCAATAGTCCTGTTACCGAATTATTAAATCATGGACGAAGTACGTATTGGTATAATTGGCTTGGGTAATATAGGTCAGGTGCATGTGGGTAACTTGATGGATGGCAAGGTGCCACGGGGTAAATTGACAGCCGTTGGGGACGCCATGGCTGACAAGCTGCCTGACTACGAGGCCAAGGGTTTGAAAACCTTTGATTCAGGAGAGGCATTAATTGCTTCGGGCGAAATTGACGCACTGATTATTGCCACTCCTCACTTTCAGCACACCACTCTGGGGATTGCTGCCTTGGAGGCGGGTCTGCATGTCATGGTGGAAAAACCCATTTCAGCACACAAAGCTGACGCCGAACGGCTAATTAAAACAGCTAAGTCCCAACCAAATTTGAAATTTGGCGGCATGTTTCAGCTGCGGGTGGAACCGCGTTATCAAAAGATTCGTGAACTGGTGCAGGGAGGTGAACTGGGTGACTTAATCCGGGTGATCTGGATCATGACTGACTGGTTTCGGGCTGAGGCTTATTATCAAAGCGGCGGCTGGCGGGCAACTTGGAAAGGCGAGGGAGGAGGAGTTCTCCTGAACCAGTGCCTTCATCAGCTGGATGTTCTTCAATGGATTACTGGTATGCCTTCAAAGATTCGTAGTCACGTTGGCATCGGTAAATATCACGATATCGAGGTGGAGGATGACGTNGTAAGTTATCTGGAATTTCCAAACGGNGCCAGTGGTGCGTTTATTACCTCTACNGGTGAAACTCCGGGCAGCAATCGTTTTGAGATTGCAGGTACCAAGGGCCGGGTTCTTTTAGAGAATGATAANCTGGTTCTGACCCGCAATGAGGTTGCTTCTGATGAATGGAGTAAGACCTCAAAGATCGGTTTTCAACAACCCGAAACTACAGTTGAAGAAATTCCCATTCCGGGTGTTGAAAATGCGCACGCCATGCTGATGACAAACTTTGTGGAGGCGATTCTGGATGGAAAGGAATTGATCGCTCCGGGCGAAAGCGGTATTGGCTCGGTGGAGTTGGCCAATGTGATGGTATATTCCGGCCTGATTAATGAGACCATTGATTTGCCAATGGATAGCGCCGCNTGGGAGGCGAAGCTAAATGATCTTATTGCCAATTCCACGCATGAGAAGAAGGTGGTGGAGGTTTCCAACGAGGATTTTACTGCATCTTACCGGCGTTAAATTTAACAAAAAGGACTTATAATGGAACTAATGGGTATTGCTGATGAGGGGGCCGTGACTATTGATGGCCAGATTGAGGTCACTAAGAAACTTGGTTGGAAATGGATTGAGGCGCGTGCAGTGCAGGTGGAGGGTTTTGAAAAGGGGNCAATCCATGATATTCCTGATGAGGCNTTTGATCAGGTCGAAATGAAGCTCAAAGAATCTGGGGTAGGAATCTACGCCTTTGGTTCAACCATTTGTAACTGGCAGAAGACAGTTGAAACTCCTTTTGATGTAACTTTGGCGGAAGTCGAGCGGGCAATTCCCCGCATGAAAAAGATAGGAACAAAATTTGTCCGAATCATGTCTTTTAAGCCTACTGATGATTGTGCGGTGACTCCCNCAGAGGTTTTTGATCGAGTCGGGGAGGTGACTAGGCGTTTTCTTGATGAAGGCTTACAGCCNGTGCATGAAAACTGCATGAATCATGGTGGCATGAGTTGGCAGCATGCNGAGGAGTTGTTGGAAAAGGTGNCCGGTNTTAAATGGGTATTTGACACAGCCAATCCAATTTTTAATACAGATCGTCGTGGTGAGCAGCCNTGGGGGATGCAGTGTCCCTGGGAATTCTGGGAACATATGCGGGAACATACTGCACACATTCACATCAAGGACGCAGTAAANACCCGANGAAGGTGAAGAATATCATTTCCCCGGAGAGGGCGATGGNCGTGTGCGCGATATCCTNAAGGACGCCTTCGCCAATGGTTATGACGNGGGCATCTCNATTGAGCCNCATATGACAGTTGTATTTCACGATACAGACAGCGAGGCACCAGAGCAGAAGATGGCTGATAACTTTGTTGAGTACGGTCGACGATTGGAAAAACTGATTGGAGAGGTGCAAACAGAGTTGGCCCAGGAAGCTGAAGGGGCAGAGGTTTAACTGGTTGTGTCTGAGGTAAAAAGAATAACGATTGCATTGGTGGGGGCCGGGATGTTCGGTGGGGATGTTCATTTGCGTGCCTACGCCGATTTGCAGCGCGTCGGCCTAAGCCCGAACCTTGGGCGGTGTGGTCTCGACAAATGGACCCGTGACTTGGCAGGGATTGAATTTGATTTGGTTGCTGTAGCNACGCGATCAGAAGTTAGTGCTAAAACATCGGCAGCGAATTTCAAGGAATGGACCGGGCACGAACCAAAGGCTTACCATGGCCAAACTCCCTGGGAGGATGTGCTGCGCGATTTTCCTGACTTGGACGTGATGGCTGTCTCTACTCCTGATCATTTGCATACCCCNGTGATATTGGCAGCTTTGGAGAACGGCACTCATGTCATCACTGAAAAACCCATGTGTTTGAATATGCAGGAGGCCGATCAAATTATTGAGGCGGCAAACGCCAAAGATCTGGTGGTAGGGGTNGACATGCACAAGCGCTATGANCCGGATCANTTACGAGTACGCGATGATATATCCGAGAGAATTGGGGATCCGGTTTATGGNTTGGCNGTGTTAGAGGAGCCTTTAGAANTTTCCACCAGTACTTTTAAATGGGTTGAAGACAGTGATCCCTTTAGTTATGTGGGACCTCACTGGACGGATTTATTCTGGCATTACTACCATAGTAAGCCGGTGGCGTTGAGTGCGGTTGGTCAGAAAAAGCGGCTTATTCGGGATGGGATTGACGCTTACGACGCGGTTCAGGTACGCGTTGATTACGCCAATGGTATGAGTGTGCATTACCACAATAATTGGATAAATCCTGNTGATTTTGAAGGGCCGGTCAATCAGGGTCACGAGGTGGTGGGNGCTGATGGTAAGGTGGAGAGCGATCAGCAATATCGAGGGTTTCGTTTTTGGAATCAGGGTGGGGGCAGTCATACCGCCAACAACCATTTTACACGCGATGTAAAACGCCCTGATGGTTCGTTTGCCTACGTTGGTTATGGCATCGACAGTCTCACGGTTTGCTTGACGGCCATTGCGCGCATGAAGCATTTGGGTGAAAGTCGGGGCGAAGTTACAGAAATTTATCCTACCGCTGAAGATGGGAGGATCACGGTAGCTATTCTACACGCTGCGCAGGAGGTCAGGGATTTGAATTTCAGTTATCTTGCTGAAGGGAAGGGGGCGCCAGTAACAGCCCGATTTGGAGAGGATGGGATTACTATTATAGATCCAATGAATGAAGTNGAGACGTTCCGGAAAATTTACCAGAAAGCCGTTTAAATGGGGAAGGAATTTAGCATTGAGCCAATTAAGGTTCCAGGAGTTGATACAAAGTATCGACGTATAACAACGGCTCTGCCAGCGCCTGAATCCATCAAAACATTGGAGACCCTTCGNGATGTGGAGCCGATTTCCATGCGGGGTCAACCGCCGTTGGTTTGGGATCGTGCTGAAGGTTTTCAGGTGCATGATGCGTATGGAAACATGTGGCTAGATTTCTCCTGTGGCGTGCTGGTTGCCAACGCCGGGCATGGGACAAAGGCGATCTGTGATGCAATCCGCGATCAGGTCGATAGTGGGCTCATCCACAACTACTGTTTCCCCAGTGAGGAACGGGCCCAGTTGGTGGCATTATTGCATGAAATTGCNCCTGAAGAACTCGAAAAAGTGTTTTTATTAACTACCGGGAGTGAAGCAACNGAATGCGCTATTAAGCTGGCTAGAACCCACGGTATTGCCAAAGGTGGCGANAAAAAAATTGGTATTGTAGGTGCAGATCGGGGNTATCATGGTCGTACGTTAGCCAGTCAAATGACTGGTGGTATTCCCGGCCAAAAGGATTGGATTGTGAATCTGGATCCGGCAATTGTACAGGTTCCCTGGCCAGATGGGTACTGGACTGAGGATACAAGTTTTGACCTTTTTCTGAAGACCCTGGAAGAACGAGGGATGGNTCCTGAAAATGTTGCTGGAGTGATGTTTGAGACTTTTCAGGGGGTCGGCCCTGATTTCGCACCCGTTGAGTATATTGGAAAGCTTCGCCAATGGTGTNACGACAATGAGGTGGTGCTGATTTTTGATGAGGTGCAGGCTGGTTTTGGGCGTACCGGTAAGATGTGGGGCTTTGAGCACTATGGGGTTACGCCGGACCTCATTTGCATTGGTAAAGGTGTTACNAGTTCACTACCTCTCTCAGGCGTTATTGGTAAAACTGAAATTATGGATGCNTATCCGCCGGGGTCCATGACGAGCACCCACACGGGGAATCCCCTTAGTTGCCGTGCGGCTATTGCTAGTATTCGCAGTCTTATTGATGAGGATCTNATCGGTAATGCTGCCCGTCTTGAATCGGTCTTAAGTGATTCTATTGAAGCCATTGCCAAAAAGCATTCAGATATCATAGGGCGCACTTCAGCCCGGGGGCTGGTTGGAGGACTTCAGGTTGTTAAACCCGGAACCCGGGAGCCCAGTCACGATTTGGCCTTTGATATCATTGAACGCGCCTTTCACAAGGGGTTGCTACTGTTTGCTCCCGTAGGGGCTTGGGGTCAAACCGTGAAGCTCGCACCTCCCTTGTGCATTAACAAGGATGCTCTAGAGGAGGGATTGGAAATCCTGAGTGGGTGCGTGGATGAAGCAGTTGATGCTCTAGAGTAGGCTGGCTGATTCTTCATCCATATACATCACGCATTGAGATTGTTTTCGAAGATAGCTGACAGGGCAGTTTGTAGAGATCTCTCCTTGAAGGGCAATTTTTGCGATTTTTGCTTTCCTAGTTTCAGGGCATAGACAAACCATTTTATTTGCCTGACACAAAGCAGGTATAGTTAGGGTGAAGGCGTATTGAGGGACTGAATCAAATGTAGGAAAGTGTCCTTCACCATGCTGCTGCTGGCGGCAAACCTCATCAAGTTGTACTATCTTGACTGATTCAGGATCACTAAAATCAGCAACGGGAGGATCATTAAAGGCGATGTGCCCATTTTCACCTACCCCCAGGCAACAGAGGTCAATCGGTTGCGCGGCCAGTAGGTCGGTATAGCGTCGACACTCTTTGAGAGGCTCCAGTGCGTCTCCCTTAATGTAATGGAAGGCAGCTGGCCGAACGACCTGCTCAACACGCTCCCTCATATATTTACGAAAACTGGCACTGTGGTCCTTATCAATTCCGAGATATTCATCCATGTGGAAAAGAGTCATCTTGCTCCAGTCTACTTCGCCAATCGCCGAAAGCTTTTCCAGAAACTGGATTTGGGAATTGCCTGTAGCCAGAATTGCAGCGGCACTGCCTTGATTGTTGATTGTGGCGCATAGGTAGTCATTGACTTCCGTGGCTGCGGCACTGGACATGTCGTCCTGATGGGCAAAAATATGCACAGGAAGGGAGTCGGCATTGAATGATCTAACGGGATCTGTATTCATGTAGGTTGGTGTTGAGCCTAATGTGATTGAGTGGGTGGTCAATTTTAAAGGGGTCCTTTTGACTTTTGCCTGTGCATCTGTTTCACTGCGCGGCTCATGCAGGTGCTTCGACACAATGANCCGGGTTTTGNACGCAAGCTTGACCGCCTATGTGCGGCNTCGAGTTTATTTGATTCTAAGATTGAGGCCAGNACCCGATCAATTGTTGAACATGTGGGGCTCAAGGGCGATGCTGCGTTGATTGAGTTTTCCGAGAGGTTTGATGGAGTAAATCTTACTGTCGGTACCCTTCGCGTGGGGGATGCTGAAATACAGACAGCGGCTAAGTCCGTTGATAGTAAACTTAAGGCTGCTATAAGATTTGCTCACCGGAACGTCAGAGACTTTCATCAGCGGGGNCTGCGTAAGGGATGGAGTGGACAAAACGCCCAAGGAGCAAGAGTTGGGGAAAAATATGATGCTTTTGATCGGGTAGGTATATACATACCTGGTGGGACAGCTCCGCTAATGTCNACAGCATTGATGACAGTGACCTTGGCGAAAGTGGCCGGGTGCAGNGAAATTGTGGTTTGTACTCCATGTGACAAGGACAGGGAAATTAATCCCGGATTACTTCATGCGGCTAGAATTGCGGGGGCGACTGAGATTTATCGAGTGGGCGGGGCGCACGCAATAGCGGCTTTGGCCCTTGGAACTAAAACTATTGCACCGGTACAGAAGATATTCGGACCTGGCAATGCCTATGTGGTTGCCGCCAAGCGCCAATTAGTTGGTCGCGTTTCCATCGATCTTTTACCTGGGCCAAGTGAATTATTGGTTTTGGCTGACGCATCAGCTAATCCGGCCTATGCGGCGGCCGATATCCTGGCACAGGCTGAACACGGTTCGGGTTTTGAGCGGTGCTGGTTGATTAGTACTTCATCGAAAATAATTGCTGCAGTGAAAAAGGAAATTGAGAAACAGTTGTCCGGCCAGTCGCGCCGGAAATATATTCAGAAAGCCCTTAATAAGCATTGCTGGTTGATTCAGGTCAAATCACTGGCTGAATCAATTAGTCTGGCGAACCGCTTGGCCCCTGAGCATTGTGAGCTAATGTTGAAGAACCACAAGGAGGTGGCAAAGAAAATTGTAACTGCTGGAGCTTTGTTTCTTGGCAATGATTCGCCCACGGTTACTGGTGATTACGTGGCAGGGCCGAGCCATACGCTTCCGACTGGTGGAGCAGGCGCTTCTTTTCAAGGGTTAACCGTTGATATGTTTCAACGTCGTACCAGTGTGGTTCAATATTCAAAGGCGGCCTTAAAGAAATCCATTTCAGTTATTGAGCAGTTTGCAGAAATTGAAGGACTTTATGCTCATGGCCGTTCGGCTTCCATTCGACTGAATCCATGAGTCTTGTACGTAAACACGTTCAGCGGTTGCGTCCTTATGTTCCGGGTGAACAACCCAAAGATCGTGGGCTCATTAAACTGAATACCAACGAAAATCCATATCCGCCTGCTCCGAAAGTTTTGTCGGCAATTAAGCGTGCTGTGGATGATCGGTTGCGGCTATACCCCGATCCCAGAGCTGGAAAGTTGCGTGAGCAATTGGCCGGTTTGCATGGGGTTGACCCTGAGAATGTGATTATAGGTAACGGTTCTGATGAGTTGTTGGGGTTGGCTGTTAGAGCGTTTGTGGATCCGGGTGTAGNCTGTGTGCAGTATTTCACTCCGAGTTACTCACTTTATCCNGTGNTGGCAGATATTCATAATGCAAAACGAAATGAGGTTTGCCTTTTAGATGACTTTTCTTTGCCGCCAGTCAAACAATTAAGGAAGAAGGAGGGTTGGGATTTTAGGGCCGCATTAACCTATNTCACGACACCTAACGCGCCGACTGGATGTGGTTATACGACCGCCGAGCTGGATGCATTGTGTCTTGCTCAGAAAGGAGTGGTGGTTCTCGACGAGGCGTATGTGGATTTTGCCAANGAAAATGCGATGCATTTGGCGGCGAAGCATTCTCATGTTTTGGTAAGCAGGACCTTTTCTAAGTCTTACTCTCTCTGTTTTCAACGGGTTGGTTATTTTGTGGGGNCAAGGGAATTNNTTTCTGCCCTCGATAAAACCCGGGACAGCTATAATGTAAATGGTCTTGGTCAACTGGCAGCCGAGGCAACTTTGAAGAGCCTGCCNTATTACCGTTCTAATTTCCGGAAAATCATTAAGCTAAGGGAAAAAGTTGGACTGGTTTTGGCAGGATTGGGTTTTGAGAGCTTGCCTAGCCAGGCGAATTTTATTCTGACCAAGCCGCCTCGTTTTGCAGCCGGCACCTGGTTCAAGAAGCTTCGAGCGCAAAAAATATTGGTACGCCATTTTAAGGGTTCACATGTCAAGGACTACCTCAGGATTACTATCGGCTCCGAAAAAGATATGAATGTATTGCTACGGGCGATTAGGGCTATTCTCAGGGGCTAGCGCTTGTAACGATTGGATTCGCGGCGGTTGTATTNTTTCAAAAAATCATCTCGTTCGTTGAGAGTGCGTTCTATATCTTTTATGAAATCTTCACAGCTCTGGGCGAATCCGCCCATGGAAATAACGGTGTTCCGCTCCGCATAATCGTTGGTTATCGCAAGTGCTTCACCATAGGGCTTTAGGCGGTAAGCAGTGCGCTCAATCAAGTCATCAGCTGTTTTGCTGTCCCGTGAAAAAACAATTTCTAATGAATCCGGTGAAATATTTTTTGGGGCATCTTTCGGGGCTCCAGTTCCATCGAAGAAAAGAGTTACTGGTGTTCCTACGCTGTCAGCGTATTGGGTTAGCACCTTAATGAGGGCTTCACGAGCTCCGGCTGAGTATCGAGGTTCATTAGGGGCCAGATCGTCCCAAGCGTGCAGCAAGCTGTAGCCATCGACTAATATTCGCGCAATAGCCATGGGTATAGTTTCTAATTATCAAGTGCAGTAGTCGAGGGCTTTTCTTTTTATCTTCCTTTTGATAATCTTAGCACGTGCCCATTTACGAGTATGAACATACCGAAGGGAGCAAGATTTGCCCGGAACGGTTTGAAGTAAACCGTCCAATAAAAGCTCCGCCGTTGACAGTATGCCCGGTATGTAAAAAACCAGTGCACAAGCTCTTTGGCTCGGTTTATATGCCAAAACATCTTAAAAAAGTAAATGTACGGGAAGCTACAAACAATGGATTTACCGTNCTCAAAAAATCAAGCAAGGGCGAATACGAGGTACACAAGCCAGATCGTGGTNTTTAATGACGAAACGTATTCACGTTTATTTTTCAGGTCATGTCCAAGGGATAGGATTTAGATACTCTGTTAAGCAACTTTCGCTTGAATTTGAAGTTACGGGGTGGGTGAAAAACCTCCCAGATGGACGTGTTGAAATGGTGGCTGAGGGGGTTAATAGCGAATTAGAGGCTTTTCAATCAGCAATTCCCGATGCAGGATTGCGGCGCTTTATCCATAAAACTGATTCCAACTGGAGTCAAGGGACGGGTGAATTCAAAGGTTTTGAAATTGTTCGTTAGGGTTTCAGCATGAGATACGCCATATTATCGGATATTCACGGAAATCTGGAAGGCTTGGAGACTGTCCTTAACCATGCCAAATCCAATGGTGTGGAAAAATATGTTTGTGGAGGAGATGTTGTTGGCTACAACGCGAATCCAAAAGAATGTATGGATATAGTGAGGGACCTTGAAATGCCGTGCGTGATGGGCAATCACGATGAATACATCGGCGAGGACTGTGACCTTTCTGCTTTTAATCCGGTGGCTGCCGATGCNGTGATCTGGTGTCGCGATCAGTTAAGCGATGAGGATCGGCAGTGGTTGCGAGATTTGCGTTATGTTCGTTTGGTAGATCATTTTTCTATCGTGCACAGTACGATGGACAGCCCTCGTTATTGGGGTTACGTGCAAGACGCAAACGATGCAGCTGCTAATTTTACTTACCAGAGCACNAATCTCTGTTTTCATGGGCATACGCATGTTCCTCAAATCTTTATTGATGACGGAGAGGAAATTCATCACGGGAGTTTCACAGAGACTCTGAAGCTCCAGATAGGGAACCGCTATTTCATTAATGTGGGAAGTGTGGGGCAGCCTCGTGACGGTGATCCTCGTGTAGCTTATTGTATTTATGATTCAGATGAAGAAGAAGTCGAACTCTTCCGTTTGGATTATGATATTGAAACAACCAAGGCCAAGATTAGGGAGGCTGGTTTACCCGAGCGTTTGGCTGAGCGTTTGGATTATGGTAAATAATTTTACCTTCTTGTGAAGGTCCTGATTCTTAAACCAAGTTCGTTAGGTGATATAATTCATGCTATTCCTGTTCTTAGGTTAATCAAAATTCAGCGACCAAAATGGACCATACATTGGTGGATTGCAAAAAACTTTGCACCTTTGCTCGAGATGGATCGGGATATCGGCGCGTTACACTATTTTGACCGGGGTGCTTGGAATTCATTTAGTGGAATTGCTCGCGGAATAAGTTCTNTAGCGGGGATGAAGGCGGAGAAGTATGATTTAGTCATCGATCTTCAAGGTTTGGCTCGGAGCGCACTGCATGGTTGGGCAGTGGGAGGTGGATACACAGTAGGTCTTGATCAACGCAGAGAGGGGGCGTCATTATTCTATGACGCATCTGTTCCCAGACCTTCGTTGCATGCACATGCGGTAGATTGGTATCTCCAAGTTTTAACGGAACTTGGGCTAAGCGTTAAAGGCTCTTATGAATGGTTGCCTGAGCGTCCGTGGGTTGCAGAAGGCCTTGGTAATCTTGGGTATCAACCCAAATACCGGTGGATAGCATTATGTCCAGGTGCCAGATGGGAGAGTAAACGGTGGCCTGTTGAATCATTTGAAGAGTTGATCAAGAGAATTGATCTTCCTGATGTACGTTTTGTGGTCATAGGAGGTAAAGATGACCAAGCCATCGGTAAAAGGTTGGGCCGCCTGGATAGTACACTTGATTTGACTGGCCGTACTTCTTTGCCGGAAATGATCGAGTGGATGCGTGTTTGCTCAACTGTAGTTACTAACGATACAGGCCCAATGCATATTGCTGCAGCGTTGGGTGTTCGTGTATTAGCTTTGTTTGGGCCGACTGATTCGAGGAAAACAGGGCCTTACAGTTCTAATAGTAAGGTTTTGCGACAGGTGTATGGTCAGTGTGATCAATGTGTTCGTGGAAGATCATATCGTGTCAAAGGTCATAATTGCATGGAATCAATTACCCCTGATGTAGTGGTTTCTGAAGTTAATGCTTGTGAATAACTCCTTTCCGGAGCGTTTTATTTCGCCTCGTTAAAAATNCNGTTTTGTGCAAAAATAAATTTGTGGGGAGGTTTTTTTTCTTATGGGGNATTCTGCTTGTTTCTAATCTGTGGGCTCAGTTGCTTGAGGTGCGTTTAAACAGTGGGCGAGACAACTTTGTTTTAGACGAGCAGGTGATTATATCGGTATCGATCCGAAATAATTCGGATCAACTTGCGGTTTTGGCAAATGAAAAAAATTGGATTCAATTTACGGTAAGTAAGGGCAAAGGAGTTCCCGTTGCAAAAAAGGGGAACCCGCCCGAAGGGGAAGTATTCGTGCTAAAGGCAGGTGCAGAGATCGAGCGAGAGTTCAGGCTCGATCCATTTTTTGATTTTACCAGCCCGAGTGAATACATTGTGTCTGCTCAGATCACTATTCCCAATTGGGGCAACGTAAAGGTGGGCGCGATTCCTGCGCGTTTTCAGGTTATGCAAGCCCACGATATGGCAGTTCTTGAACGTGGTGTATCTACCGATCGAGGAGGGGTTGCACCGGAAGTCCGCCGTTATACGCTTCAGAAAGCAAGGGTGAACGGAAAGCTTTTTATGTATATGCGAGTTTCAGATAATAATAATCCTAATTTTAAGGTTTATAATGTTTTAGCTTTGGGTGTTATGGTTCACATGCCTCGCCCCAATTTTGGGTTTGAAATTGATGCTTCAGGAATTGTGCATGTATTTTTTCAATGTCATGCCCGCAATTATCTTTATTGTACCATTAATTCGAATGGAAAGTTAATGGGACGTCAGATGTATATTGGTGATGGTATTAGAGGAAGGCCTCAAATGGAAAAGATTGCTGGGGGTAAGATCCAGATTATCGGTGGCCAAAGATCTATTTCCGCTTGGGATTACCCGCGTTCTGGGCGTGAACCCATGCCTGCAAAACGGGTTTCAATTCTTGAGTAACTTCTATCGAAATAAAGGCTCTTGGGTTGATATTTTGGCCTGTATTAATTTTGCTATCTTGGTTCCGTATGCCAAATCATCTTTTTTTGTGTTTTGGGACCCTTTTACCAAGCGCATGCGAGCGACAGCAATAACGTCTCCATTGCGGTCACGGACTGGTACGGTTACTGTTGATATACCATTTTTATAGCCAAAATAATTTTCCTGCTTTTCTAATACTTCGGATATCACCTCATGAGCTTGTTGGTTAACATCTTTTTTATTTAAACTGGCAATTACAATTGGTTTTTTACCTTTTTCAGTATTTGCGGCAAGTTGAAGTGAGAGGATTCGTTTATTTTCCTTTGAAATATTTTTTAGAAATTCGCTGAGTTGTTTTTGTTGGTGTTCCTTTAGCGTTAGCACCTCTGAATTAACAAAGAGCACGTGAGAATCACTTCGCACCCAGAAGCCGATTAATCCATTACGGTAGTCTGGTAGTTTATCAGCTTTATAGACCACAAAGTCTTCCCGGTGGTTGAGTGTCCATGAAATCTTATTGTCTTTGCAATTAAGGTTCACGGATTGCCATCCGTCTTTAGGTGAGGTGAAGTTCTCTTCGTCAAACCGAAAACCTTTTACTGCTTGATTGTTTTTGAAAACCGTCCAGAACGCTTCCTTGGAAACTGGCTTTACTGCCAAAAGGTAGTAATCTTTCAGGTTTTCCTGCATACGGAATACCAATCCAGCTGCACGAATTCCTTCTCCTTCAATTACTTTGAAACGAGTTGAAAAATTAAAATTACTGTAATTCGGTTTTTCCAGCAGGACTAAAGTGTAATGATTAGGGCTCTTATTACCTCCTCTTATTTCCAGTGTTCGTAGATTCTCTTGGGATCCCGTAATCGGGTTCAAGATTTGTTGTTCCGTAACTTTTGCACTCCCTGGTTTTCCCGGGCCAACATGGATCAATTGTAATCCAGATGGGGCTTCTCCTGTTTTCTGTTTACCCAGAGCCAGGGGGTTGCCGGTTGTGTATGTGTGAAAACAGGCGAGGGAAATCAGGAATATGAGCCTCATGTTTTTCAGTAGATCATATCTGCAACGGTATGGCCAGCAGGGATAAAAGGTAAGACGTGTTCTGTGTACGGGGTGATGACTTCTAGCACATAAGGCTCTTTTGCTGAAAGCATACGCCGCATAGCCGCTTTTAAGTCTCTTTTGTATATTACTCTCTCACACTTAACTCCAAAACCTTTACACATGGCAGGATAGTCTGGGTATATGGATTTCGGTTTATCTGGGTTGCCAAGGTAAGTGTGGCCCCTGTTGCCTTTGTAAAATCGGTCTTCCCATTGCACGACCATTCCNAGGTGTTGATTATTTAAAATTAGAGCTTTGGCATTTATTTTCTCTATTTTCGCAGTGGCTAATTCCTGAATGTTCATCAGGAAAGATCCGTCGCCATCAATATCTACTACTTCTTTGTTTGGGTGTGCTACTTTAACGCCTAATGCGGCGGGGTAACCGAAACCCATCGCCCCCAAGCCGGCGCTTGTTATAAGTTGTCTTGGGTTTTTGTATTCATAGTGTTGGCCTGCCCACATCTGGTGTTGCCCTACGCCAGTAGTAATAATTGCATTACCCTTGCTTTCCTTAAAGAGTGTCGCAATAGCATGCTGAGGAAGGATNACCTGATCTTCCTGCCCTTTAAGGTGATCTTTCATGTGGGAGGAATTCATGACCTCGTTAGTNACTTCATACCCCAAAGGCGCGCGTTTTTTCCATTCAGCAATCTGTTTATGCCATTTGGTGAATCGCGCCTTGATCGGGCGTGCTTTAACCATCTTTAAGAGTTTGCCTAGTGCATATTTCACTTCACTGTGAACGGGTAATTGGACATTCCTGTTCTTATTATGTTCAGAGCGGTCGAGGTCCACATGAACAATTGTGCCGTGTTCGCAGAATTTTTCCACCTTGCCTGTAACTCGGTCATCGAAACGTACTCCAAAGGCGAGCAAAAGATCAGCGCCATCGGCAATCTTGCGGGTGTTACCTTTNGTNTCNTTTCGGAGTTCGCCGCTAACAGCCCAATTGGCATAGGCTGCTCCATGCATGCCGAGCCACCTGAGAGAAAGCTTGTGGTTTTCCGGAAATGATCCCACACCCATGATGGTTGTGGTCACTGGGATTTTGGTGGCTTCAGAAAAAGNCCGTAATTCTTTCGAGGCGTTTGCGGTGATGATGCCGCCTCCGACATAAAGGACAGGCCTTTCTGATTTTTCGATGAGTCCAATTATTTCGTTTAGTTCCAGATCGTCTGCCTTGGGGTAGGGGTCGTAGCCNGGTAGTTCAACTTTGTTGGGCCAAATAGGTTGAGCTTTTTGTTGCTGAATATTTTTTGGAAAATCGATAATCACCGGTCCTGGGCGGCCAGATTGAGCAATGTAAAAGGCTTCTTTTATAACTCGAGGGATTTCAGCAATATCGGTAATAAGATAGCTGTGTTTGACGATACCCAATGTCATTCCATAAAAATCGGTTTCTTGAAATGCCCCTTTTCCAATCATAGCCTGAGGAACTTGGCCTGTAAGGGCGATTAATGGCGTGCTATCCATCCATGCGTCTGCAATTCCAGTAACCAGATTGGTTGCGCCGGGTCCACTAGTTGCCATACATACACCTGCCTTGCCAGTGGCACGGGCATAGCCTTCTGCGGCGAAAGCACCGCCTTGCTCATGCCGGGGCAATATAGTGCGGATTTTTTTTGAATAAGTAAGAGCTTGGTGGAGTTCCATGCTGGCCCCGCCGGGGTAGGCGAAAATAGTGTCTACACCTTCACGCTCTAGCGCGGCTACGAGTATCTCGCAGCCTTTCATCGGTTTACCTAGTTTTCGGCGGGTTTTTTTTGTTTTGCCGGGTTTGGTTTTCATAGTTGCTTCTGATTATCGGTTTGGCCGGTTGCAATAAAAAGACCCACGACCGTTTCCGGCCGCGGGTCCTTGTCGAAATTCATACTAACCTCGACAGTGGCCAGCGACCTTGGTGAGGTTCACGGCCACCACCGTTACATTAATTTGTCGTGGTAGGTCAGACACAATTTGATTTTACTAGCAGGAAAAGTGCCCTTGGTCAATGTTTGGTAGTCTGCTCAATTTTTGCTTTGGCTGGGTCCAGTTTCTTAATAAGTCCGATTTTTTCGGCACCAAATAGATAACCAGTAGCCAATGCAAGCTGCACTAGAACTACGATGGCGCCTATTTTCACGTATTGCATGAAGGTGATGTTGTGGCCCTCTTTTTTAAGAATGCCGATGGCAACCACTGTAGATGCACTGCCGATGGGTGTGAAATTCCCTCCAAGCCCGGCTCCGAAAATAAGTGCCCACCAGAGCATGTGTCCATAATTAGCAAACCAGGCATAGTCGGGATTCAGGATTTCAGATTGAAATCCTCCGAGAACCTTGGCCAATACGGCAGCGAGTGGGATGTTGTCGGTTAGGCCGCTGAAGAATGCGCTGCTCCACATCATGGCTATAGGGCCGCGATAAGGGCCGGAACTGAGTGGTGATTGTAGCCATTCACCAATCATTGCTAACACGTCGGCTTTTGCCATGACCCCAAGTAGGGCAAAGAGGCCAATAAAGAAGAGGACTAGAGTCCATTCCACTTCATTGAGCACACCCTCTACATCAGTCGGATAAATCACCAGCATTATAGTGGCTCCAATAATGGCTATTACCTCAAGGCCCATATCTTTAAGTACAGGAATGTATGAATGCAGGGCGAAGCCAAGGATAATGCTGCCTAGTACGATAGCTGAGAGATAAAAGAATCGACGATCCTTAACCGTCTCCCATTCATCAAAGGCATCGACCATTGTATTGGCTTCGGCTTTGGAGGTGTCGTCGGTAAGCGGCTTGATCTTGAATAACCAACGCACCAGATAGAGGGTGGCTACAAAGGCAATAATACAGTAAGGGCCCGCGACAAATAAAAACTGGGTGTAGCCGATACCAGCTGCGGTGCCGACAATGATGTTAGGGATGGATGAAATAAGCGTCAGTAGGCCGCCAATATTGGTGTAGATGCCTTCGGCCAATAGGAAAGGCATGGCGGAGAGTTTGAGTTTTTTGCAGGCTACGATGGTCAGTGAACCCACAATGATCATGGCGGTGACATTGTTCAGAAAAGCGCTGAACACCACTGTAAGNNNGGAAAAACAAATCAAGAGCTTAAACGGATCTCCCTTGGATACTTTTAGAATTTTAACACTGATCCAGGCGAACAAGCCACTGCGGGAGATGAGTTCCACAAAAATGGTGGAACCGATGATGATGCCGATCGTGCCCCAATCGACCATCTTAATGTAAGTCGGAAGGTAGTGTCCGTCGTGCATTTCTCCGCCGATAATGATTTTTTTCCATGTGGCCAGTAGTAGCGCGATGCCTGCACCCAGTAGCACGAGGATAGCTTTATTGATTTTTTCCAATGCCAGCATTCCAAGAGTGACGGCGAGCAGAATGCCAAAGACGTATTTCTGTTCCGTTTCATTATTCAACAAAAAGACACACAGTCCTGTGACCAGTACCGCGACAATGGTGACGTGCAGGGGGTTGTGGAGTTTCTTCTTAGACGGTGCGGAATTTGTGGCTTCGCTCATGAAAGATTCCTCCTTACACAATTAATAATGGTGTGGTTCGNAGTTCTACAGCTAGAGAATAAGCGGTGGCGTTCATTGCCTGTTGGTCTGGATCGTGTGACTGCAGGACAACCAAATCAGCCTTATGCTTTTCAACGGCTTTTCGATACTCATCAAGCTGCTTGCCTTGAGCAATATGTTTGATGATTTGGATGTCAGGAATCTCTTTTGATAGAGCTTCTTTAACTGAGTCAATGTACGCTGATGGTTCATTCAAAAGCTGTGCTCGTATCGTTTCGCGTGCGATGTCCGTGTCAATTTCCGGTATTTTACTGATAACCTCCATGTAACGTTCAAAGACGGTACCGTTTTCGATGTGGGTTAAATGAAGGTTGCCCTTTGGACGCGTTAGGCAGGTGGCATAATTTATTAGGCTATCTTCTCCTGTTAAATGATCATTAATGACAATTACATTGTCAGTATTTTTCATGGCATGCTCAGGTATGCCATCGCGATCGGGGTGGGGCATAATCGCTACGGGAGGGTTTGTAACTTGAATTAAGACATCAAGATGTTCCCCGAGGCTGTGTGGCCATCGCCATGCTTCACTGTGTAAGTGGCGGTAGGTAACAATTAAATCAGGTTTCTTGTTTTCCACTATGTCCAGTAGTTCTTTTACTGTTTTAAAATCTTCGTGATTAATCGATTCCCAAGTAATATCTACTGAGGAGAAAAATGACTTTGCCGTTTCTGTATATTTATCAGCAGCTTCCTTTGTGAGGTCTGTTACCGTAAGGGCATTATTGAAGGCCGGGGGTCTGTGTTGGAAAATCGTTTTACTGGCGGCATTGAAAACACTGGCGAATTGATCTACCGAACTCATGGTCGAATTGAACCCAGCCGGCCTGCCTTGCTGCAAGGCAATTCGATTCCAAAAATGGCCGAAATTTATAGTGAACTTAATCAGGTTCCTGCTGCGTGAGGCAATGAAAAGAGCCTTGGCCCCAGATTAAATCAGTCGAATCAATTGCTGCGATCTCACGGTCGGGGAAGGCTTTGCCCAGTATCTTAGCTGCCAGTTCATCTTTGGGTTGCTGGAATGTTGGCAGAAGAACCACTGAATTACCTATGTAAAAATTAGCATAACTTGCAGGGAGTCGCTGGTCTCTGAATGTGACGGGTTCGGGCATGGGGAGTTTAATAATGTTTAGGTCGGTTTTTTGGAGCCGCTTCAAATTGTTTTTCAAAGGTACGTAATTGATGTCTTGCGCGTTTTCTTCGACCGTAGTCAAAACGGTGTGGGCATCAACAAATCGTGTCATGTCGTCAATGTGTCCATCAGTATCATCTCCGACGATACCTTCTCCCAGCCAAATGATATTGGATACCCCCAACATTTTACGTAATTGATCCTCAATTTGATGGCGTGAAAGTTGTGGGTTTCGGTTTGGATTAAGGAGGCAGCTTTCGGTGGTAATCAGAGTTCCGGTTCCATTAACTTCAATGGAACCGCCTTCAAGTACCATTTCCCCGTCGTAACAATCGATTCCGCGGGTTTTAGCGATCTGCTCAGGGATAAGGTTATCCAGATCGTAAGGTGGATATTTATTTCCCCAAGCATTATATCTCCAGTTAATAATTGCTCGGTTGTTTTTGTTTTTTACGAATATCGGGCCGTGGTCTCTGCACCAAGGTTCATAGGCTTGGTGATGATAAAATTCTACATTGTNATTGAGAGCCTGTTTTTTTTCTAGCTGCTTTCGGACTTCGTCTTCCATTTCACTATCCCATACATTAATGAAGACCTTTTCTCCTGTGGATAGTGCGCGCACCATTTTTGCCATCACCGGCGGGATACGTTCNTAAATATCAGGGAAGCTTATGCATTGAGGTCGAGGCCATGTTAGCCACGTTCCGATATGCGGTTCCCACTCGGCCGGCATTCGGAAACCGAGTTGAGTTGGACTGGTCAGGGAAGATCCTCCTTTAACGCGGAGGTTAAAAGTGTGTACCACTGTTCATGAGAGAGCTCGATTTGATCGGCTTCAGCTAATTCACGAATCCGAGAAGGCTTGGTGGTGCCGATTATTGGGATGATGCCTGAGGGGTGTTTTAGCAGCCATGCTAGTGCAATTGCTGAGCGACTGGTGCCAAGTTCACGTGCAAGGGTGTCCAATCGCCGTCGTATTTTGATGGGTTTGTATTTTTCCTGTGAAGGTAGAACATTACTTTTGCCGTCGCCGAGATAGCCTCCGGCCAGCGGACTCCAAGCCATTGGGGTTATTTTATGTTGTTGGCATTGATCTAACGTTCCATCTTCAAATGAAGCTAATTGAAGCAGGCTGATTTCGATTTGATTGACGACCAGAGAATCCTTAAGTGCACTTTGAAGGAGACTTACTTGTGATGGTTTAAAATTACTAATCCCGAAATGTCTCACTTTGCCGGCTTTTTTTAGTTTGGCAAAGGCTTTGGCCACTTCATTTGGGTCCATTAGCCAGTCGGGCCTGTGTAGCTGGTATATATCCAAACAATCTACTCCTAATCGTTGTAGTGAATTTTCACATGATTGAATAATGTAATTTGCTGAAAGATCATATCGATAGGTCTCGCCGGCTTCAGGGATGCGAATGCCGCATTTTGTGGCGATTACCGCTGATTTTTTCAGGCTTTTAGATTGTTTGAGTGCTAACCCAAATAGTTCTTCAGAAATTCCNTCACAATAAATGTCGGCCAAATCAAAGAGGGTATATCCAGTTTCGTAAGCTGCCAATATAGCTTTTAGGCCTGATTCACGGGCTTTGGCGTTAACCTTTCGAGCTTCCCACGTGCCTGCAATTCGCCAGCAGCCAAAGGCCAACCGAGATNCNCTCAATGTACTTTTACCAATTCGGACTTCTTTCATTGGTGTTGGGTCGATGCTAATAGAGCTATAACCCTNGGGTAAAACAAAATTATGCGTGAACAGGGTGCGCTTGCCTTGGAGCTTCCATTGATCAGACTCTCCACCAGTGGATAACAAGCGTGATTGGATAAAAGCGATCTTTGCTGGTTTGGTTTGGTTTTGTGCCTTTGCCCCTTTGCAGTGTGAGCCTGCTGCTTGGCTGGCCCCTGCCTTGGTTCTGTGGGCAAGTGCAGCTAAGCCCAAGCGTGCTTTTTGTTTGGGATACATNATTGGGGTGGCACATTTCTTCTCTTCACTCAGTTGGGTGCTTTATATTCCCGTTGCGGGTAGTAACATTGTCGGGTGGGTCGCTTTAGCNGGTTATTGTTCGATTTANCCCGCTCTTTGGTCGGCNTTTTGTTGGTGGATTTTTCCTGGTGATGTGAGGCAAGCAGGAGGGTCAATTCTCAGCATGGGGTTCAAAAAACGTCTGGGGTGGGGGGCAGCCTGTGCTGTNGCTTGGGTTGCTCAAGAATGTTTGCGTGGTTGGGTGATTACCGGTTTTCCCTGGAATTATCTGGGAGCATCCCAGTTGGATTTTACCTCCTTGGCTATGCTCGCGCAGTACACGGGTGTATTAGGCGTATCCCTGGTTGTGGCTTGGGGGTCGATAGGGGCTTTATTGATNTTTTACTGTTGGCGCGAGCAGGATCGGTTTGTTCCAGCTTTACTCAAGGATTTAGTGGGACCTGTCGCGTTGTTTGTAATNGTCNTGGTTNTAGGNCACGTCGCTTTACTGAAGCCCTTAGCAAAAGAACGCGATACATTTTCNATTGCCCTNGTTCAGCCAAGTATAGAACAAACAGTGCTTTGGAATGTCACAGACGTCGAATCTCAGACTGAGAGATTTAAACGAATGATGGATCTATCGGATCGTGCGGTTGTTCAAAAACCCGAATTATTGGTTTGGCCAGAAGCTTCTCTCCCACCTTTGGGTAGATTAAACGCAACCAATGTGGTGAAGCGATTCAATAAATTGGAGGAAGCAATTGAGAAGCATAAGGTATGGCGCGTTTGGGGAAGTGATACGTGGACCAACAACGTGCCTTTTAATAGCGCATTATTAATACCGCCCGAAGATAAGTTTCTCGTTGAGCTGCCGCAGATGTCTTGGCCTACTTATGCTAAGCGGCATTTGGTTATGTTTGGAGAATACGTACCTTTTTCAGAACAGCTACCTTTTCTCAAAAAGCTTGCCCCCGTAGGCAATTTCGGGCGCGGCAGTGGGCCTGTGACCTTTGATTTGGGGATGGCTAAAACTTCATTATTAATCTGCTTTGAAGATGTAGTGCCAAAATTGGCCAGGCGGGCAGCAACTCCTGAGGTGGATTTTTTGCTGAACATGACTAATGACGGATGGTTCGGTGATAGCCATCAACAATGGCAACACGCTCGTAGCGCAGCATGGCGAGCGATTGAAACCCAGCGCCCGTTAATCCGTTGTTGTAATAACGGTATTACCGGATGGGTGGATGAGTACGGACAGTTTCATGGAGTCGGTGAGTTAGTCCATTCAGAGGGGGTGCGAATGATTGAGGTTCCTTTGAGGGAGGGCCCGCATTCCCCAACCTTTTATCAGCGTACCGGTGATTGGGTATCTTGGGGGTCAGTTTTCGTATGTGGGGTTTTGGCCTTGCTACGGATTAAGTATTCAGCTGGTGACGAGAAAAATGACTCGGAATTGGCTGATGATCCGGCTAAATGAAGTCCGTATGTTTGATGCGGTTCAAGCTAGGTTAACTGAAACAGAGTCTCGTTTGGAGAAGTTGCGGAGGTTTCTTTGACATTGCCAAGAGTGAAACCCGTTTGGCTGAGATTGAGAAGTCAATGTCGGCGGATAACTTTTGGGACGATCGGGAAAATGCGCAGAAGTTTGTAGAGGAAGCTTCTGCCTTACGAAAACGAATTGATCCTTATCGTAAGGCAGTGAATCAACTGGCAGACCTCCAGGGAATGGTGGAGCTGGGAGCAGAGGAAGATGAAGCAATCCAATCGGATTTAGCTGAAGAACTAAGTGTGGACACCGATCGGTTCGTTGATTCTTTGGACGAACTTGAATTAGCTGCTTTACTCTCCGGTCCGCAGGATAAGTGCAATTGCATTCTTTCCATTAATGCAGGCGCAGGTGGAACTGAAAGCTGTGATTGGGCGGATATGCTTATGCGGATGTATCAGCGCTGGGGGGAGCGCCGGGGATGGAAAGTTGTGATACAGGATCTTATGCCGGGGGAAGTTGCGGGGGTGAAAAGTGTTACCTTAACCATTTCTGGGGAAAATGCTTTTGGCTACAGCAAGGCTGAGCGGGGAGTGCACAGATTAGTGCGAATATCTCCTTTTGATTCAAACAGCCGTCGACATACCAGTTTCGCCAGTGTGGATGTGATTGCTGAAATTGAAGATGAAGGCGATATTGAAGTTGATCCCGCGGAGTTACGGGTAGATACATATAGAAGTGGGGGTAAGGGTGGGCAAAATGTAAACAAGGTAGAAACAGCGGTTCGGATTACCCATGTCCCCACTGGGATTGTTGCCGCTTGTCAGACGCAGCGTAGTCAGCACCAGAACCGTGCAGGAGCCATGAAACTTTTACTCGCCAAATTACACGCCAAGCGGGAAGACGAAAAAAAATCTGAAATGGAGCGTTTCTACAGCGACAAGGGAGCCATTGGTTGGGGAAACCAGATTCGCAGTTATGTTTTTCAGCCCTATCAGATGGTGAAGGACTTACGTACCGGAATTCAGAGTGGAAATGTTCAGGAGGTTATGGACGGTGATTTGGATAACTTTGTTAGCGGTTGGCTTCAGGCTGGCTGCCCCACCAAGCGTATTGCGGGGGCCGATGAGGAATGAATATTCTAGATGAAATAGTTGCGCATAAAGAGAGGGAACTTGCTGGTTTACCGGAGTTTGAGGTTTCAGTGGACTCCCTGCGCAGGGCCGTTGAAAAGCGTGGTGGGGTCAGGGATTTCAGGCAGGCATTGGAAAGTCCACGCCTCGGAGATATTGGGTTAATTGCAGAAGTCAAAAAAGCTTCTCCGTCTGCGGGGGTTATCCGAGCAGACTTCGATCCGGTGGGTATTGCCAATCAATACGAAAGTGCTGGAGCGAGCTGTCTTTCAGTATTAACCGATGAAAAGTTTTTTCAAGGTTCTCCTGATTACTTGAAGGCTATTAGAAGTGCAGTGGGTTTGCCGCTCTTGAGAAAAGATTTTGTTGTTGATGCGAGGCAGATTGCAGAAGCAATTGATTGGGGTGCTGATGCAATCTTATTGATTGTGGCGATACTAAATGATGATCAGCTTTCCAGGTTTCATCATTTGGCCTCGGAAGCAGGGTTGTCTGTGCTGGTGGAGGTGCATGACTCAAAGGAGCTATCGCGTGCACTAGCAATTGATGCACCTTTGATAGGAGTAAATAATCGTAATCTGAAAACATTTTCAGTAGATCTAGAAACGACTGAGTTGTTGGCCGGGCAACTGGACGTCGATCAGACTCTCCTAGTGGCGGAAAGCGGTATTCATACCCGTGAGGATGTGAAGCGTTTGAAAACTTGCGGAGCTAAGGCTGTTCTCATTGGCGAATCCCTGATGCGTGAGGATAATATTGCGGTAAAAGTTGAGGAATTGATAGGGTTAGAATGAGCGAATCATTAAAAGTTCTGATTATTGAGGATTCAGCACTGGATGCAAAGGTGCTGGTAGGACTGGTTAAAGCTGGCGGCTATGAAGTAACCAGTGAGCGGGTTGAAACCAGTAAAGAATTTACTACTGCTTTAGATAATGAGAAGTGGGACGTCATTCTCGCTGATTATAATTTACCCGAATTCAACGGGGCAGAGGGATTAAAACTCTTACAGGAAAGTGGTCAGGACATTCCCTTTATCGTCATCAGTGGAGGTATTGGTGAGGATTTGGCGGTGCAAATTATGAAATCGGGCGCACACGATTACCTAATGAAAGGTAATTTGGCTCGATTGGTTCCGGCAGTGGAGCGTGAAGTGCGGGAGGCAAGGGACCGGACGCGACATCGGGAAGCAGAAACTGCACTCCATGCTGCTAATGAACAAATGCGTATTGCCCGGGAGATTCAACAACGTCTTTTTCCGAAAGATGCTCCTGATTTAAAGGGGTACGATTTGGCAGGGCTAACTGAAAGTGCCGAGGAAACCGGTGGTGACTATTATGATTTTATTCCGATGTCAGGGGGCGACTACGGGTTGGTAGTGGGGGATGTTACCGGTCATGGAATTGGTCCGGCCTTGTTAATGGCCGAAACGCGGGCTTATTTGAGAATTTTGGCTGCGGACTTTGATGATGTGAGTGAGATTCTTACCCGAGCTAATCGAGTGCTTAATGAAGACACGGGTTCAGAGCGGTTTGTGACCCTTCTTTTTGTGAGATTCAATCCTTCCGCCCGTTCCCTGACCTATGCAAGTGCGGGCCACCCGCCTGCTTTGTGGCTGGGTCGGGATGGGAAATTAAAAAAGGAATTAAAACGAACAGGTATCGCCTTGGGTGTGCGGGCCGATACTCAATACAAGGTTAGTGAAGATCTGCCCTTGGACTCGGGAGATTTACTGGCCCTTATGACTGATGGGGTTGAGGAATCCACTGCTGAGGATGGAGAACTCTTTGGCAAGGAACGCATGATTCAAACCTTGGGTAGCCATCAGGTGGAATCTGCCGCTGAAATTGTTGCCGGGCTTCATGAAGCGGGGCGCTCTCATGAGGCAGCCAACCATCAACCTGATGATTTTACCACAATTGTGCTTAAGGTCGATTGATGCTTAAGATGTGTTAAATGGTTGTTTTTCGATGGGCAAACGGTAGCATGCGCCCCTCTCTTGGCGGACCGTAGCGCAGCCTGGTTAGCGCGCCACACTGGGGGTGTGGAGGTCGGGAGTTCAAATCTCCCCGGTCCGACCATTTTTAACCCTTTTTTACAGGGCTTTTTTCGTTTTTGGATGGTTCTTGAACTTGTTGTGTGGGGCCATTTTCGAGCCAATAAAATGGTAGATAAGAAAACTCAGCAAGATCCAGATGAGTCGAATATTAAGCGCTTCGATCAACAAAGATTTCTGGTTGATCGAATGTAGTCGTCTATTCTACTGGCTAGATGCGCATATCACTATTGATACTAAGATAAATCTCTTAAGCATGATCGAGATAATGACTTAATTCTTCTCAGTTAATGGCCGAGCAACGTGTAAATATTTTGGTGTACCGCTCTGATGGCACCTTGATTGCCCAGTATCTTTTGGGGGATGGGGAGCATCTCATTGGTCGGGAGATTAATTGCCCAGTTTATTTGGATAGCGAATATATCTCCTCCAATCACGCCAAATTGTATCTTTCCCATGATGGAATCCAGATTGAGGATCTCAATAGTACCTCAGGCACTTATTTGGATGGGGTAACAGTACGCGGTAAATTACGAATTAAGCCGGGGCAGGTATTGCAGGTGGGCGATTTAACGGTTCATTTGCAGCCTGAGAGTGAAGGACAAATTGGGCCGGGCAGTCGGTTGGGTGATGGACGCTATACGTTGATCCGAATGTTGGGCAAGGGCGGCATGGGCGAGGTCTGGCTGGCCAAGGATGAACAACTGGATGAGGAGGTGGCTCTTAAGCGGTTACCGCATGAAGTGGGCGCTGATGCGATGGCATTGGCAGACATGCGACGTGAAGTGCAGAAGAGTCGCGCATTGAGTCACCCCAATATCGTCCGCATTCACGATTTGGTTCAGC